>DCZC01000135.1 GCA_002331565.1 Gemmatimonas sp. UBA2094 | reverse complement strand
CGCCGGTGCAACCGGCACCGCCTCGCGTCCGGGGCAGCGGATCGTGCGCGTGATCGCCATGAGCGACTTCCACGCAGCGCTCCGGCCGCAGTTCGACCAGAGCAATGCCCCCGTCGGCGGGGCCGTCGCGCTGTCGGCGGCCATCCGGCGCGCCCAGCGCGAATGTGTCGCGCCGGCATGCGAACATGTGGTGGTAGACGCCGGCGATCTGTTCAGCGGATCGCCGGCCTCCGACTGGGACGCCGGGCGTCCGACGGTGGCCATCATGAACCGGCTGGACGTGGCCGCGGGGGCCCTCGGCAACCACGAGTTCGACTTCGGTCAGGACACGCTGCGGGCGCGGGTGCGGGACCTCACGTACGCCGTACTCGGGGCGAACGTGCGCGGCCCCGATGGCACCATGCCCTCGTGGATGCGCGCGGATACGATCGTCAATCGCGGCGGCATTCGCATCGGGATCGTGGGGGCGGCCGGGACCCACACCCCGCAAACGGCGAGTCGCCGCAAGGTGGGCGCCTTCACCTTCCTCGATCCCGTGCCGGTGTTCGCAGAGCGCATCCGCTCGCTGCGGGCCGCCGGGGCGCAGGTCGTGCTTGCCGTGATTCACGATGGCGGGCGGTGCGAACGCGATCGCCCCGCCGTTTGCACGGGCAGCGGCATCGAGATTGGCCGGCGCCTGGCCGCCTTGGGCAGTGCGCGTCCCGACGCGTACATCATGGGGCACGCCCATGTGAACATCGCACTCGATTTCGACGGGATGCCGGCGGTCGAGCCCACCTCGAGCGGGCGCGGGATTGTCGTCATCGACCTGCCGGTTGGGGGCGGCGCTGCAAGCATGGACATCCGCGAGGTGCGCGGCGATGACGTCACCGGGGCCGACGGCAGTCTGCCGGCGCTCGTCGAGACCGCCATCGATCGGGTGCGGCCGCGCCTCGAGCAGCCGGTTGCGGTCATGGCGAACGCATTGCGGCGCGAGGGGGCGCAGAATCCGGTCGGCAATCTGCTCGCCGATGCGACCCGCGCCGCGGCGCGTGCCGACGTGGGGATGTGGAACAACGGTGGCGTACGCGCCGACATCCCGGCGGGACCGCTCAACTACGGCGGCGTGCACTACGTCACGCCGTTCGGCAATCTCATCGCCCGCGCCCGCGTGCGCGGGAGCGACCTGCTGCGGGTGCTCGAAGCCACGGTGGACGGAGCGCGCCCCGACGCGCATGTCAGCGGGGTCAGCGTCACGTACGATCCGGCCCGGCCGCGCGGCGCGCGGATCGTGACGGCGCTCGACGCTGGCGGGGCGCCCATCGACCCCGCCAAGATCTACGTGCTCGCCATGAACGACTTCATGGTCGAAAATGATTTCCGTGATCAACTCGCGGCCGCGGTGTCCACCGAATTCCTCACCGTCCGTGACATCGACGCCGTGAGCGCATTCCTCCGCAGCCAGCCGCAGCCCGTGCGTGGTGACGCCACCGCGCGCATCCGGGCCATTACTCCAGGGAGCAACTGATGTCGCCAGCCGAAGTCCGTGTGTTCGTGAACGAGCGCGGAGTGACCGTCCCGGCGGGCGCGACGGCCCTGGACGCGGTGCAGGTAAACTTCCCCGACGACGCCGACGGGATCGCCGCAGGACGGCTTCGTCTTACCGACAGCCGTGGCCTGCCCGTGCCGGCCGATTCCGTGGTCACGGGTGGCGCGATCTTTCGTGTGGTTGCCGCTCGGGAACGCCTCGAGGAGGCCTCGGCGTGACCCTCGCCGATACGATGCGCATCAACCCCGCCTTCGTGGAGTTGGTGCGGGCCATGCCGAAGGCGGAACTGCATTGCCACCTCGACGGGTCGCTGCGTCCGGCCACCTTGTTGGCGCTCAGTAAGGCCCGCGGTATTGCACTTCCGCACCACGAGGCCGATGCGCTCGCCCGCTGGATGCGCGTAGACGACGCGCACAATCTCGAGGAGTACCTCGCGCGCTTCGAAATCACTCTGGCGGTAATGCAGACGGGCGTGGAGATCGAGCGCATCGCGCACGAACTGGTGCTCGACGCCGCCCTCGACGGCATCCGCTACATCGAGGTGCGCTACTGCCCCGCGCTGCACACCCGCGAAGGACTCAGTGGCAATGACGTGATGAACGCGATGCTCGACGGGCTGTCGCGCGGCGAAAGGGAAACCGGCACGGTAGCGCGGGTCATCGTGTGTTCGCTGCGGAGTTTCCCCTGGCCGCACAGCATGGACATGGCCGAACTGGCGGTGGCGTACAAGGATCGCGGCGTGGTGGCCTTCGATCTCGCGGGTGGCGAGGTGGGCAACCCGGCCCACGAGCACGCCAAGGCCTTCGAGTACGTGCGGCACAACAATCTCGCCGTTACCGTGCACGCCGGCGAAGGCGACGGTGCCGCGTCGATTCACGAGGCGGTACACCAGTGCGGTGCCAATCGCATCGGACACGGCACCCGTCTGCGCGAGGATGCCGCGCTCGAAGCCTATCTGGTGGACCGTCGCATCGCCCTCGAAGTGTGTCCCACCAGCAACGTACAAACGCGCGTGGTGAAGACCTTCGGTGAACACCCCATCGAGCGTTATCGTCGGCTGGGCGCCCTCGTCACGGTAAATACCGACAACACCATGATGAGCGGCGTGTCGCTGACCGACGAGTTCGTGGCGTGTGCCGAACACCTCGGCTGGGATTTCGCCACGTTGAGCGCCGTGGCACTCAACGCCTTCGAGGCGGCGTTCCTGCCCTACGCCGCGCGCATGGCGCTGCGGGAGGCCGCCGTGCTGGATCTCGCGCAGTTGGGCCGCGATGTGCCCACCGTGTTTCTCCCGGCCGGCGAGGAAGCATGAGCGCCGGCACGCACCGCACCATCGGCCAGACGGGCGTGTCCGCCGCGGCGACGGCGGCGGCCTACATCCGTCAGACGGTTGGCGCCGTGTGGCGCGATCCCGTCGCCGGCATCGTCCTCGGTTCCGGGTTGGGCGGGCTGGCTGATCGACTCGAGAACACTGTGCGCATACCGTTTTCGCGCGTGCCGGGGTTCCCCACAGCAACGGTGGCTGGTCATGCCGGTCAGCTGCTGTATGGAACGCTCGCCGGTCGCCCCGTGGTGATGCTGGCCGGCCGCTTCCACATGTACGAGGGGCACGAGGCGCCCCTCGCCGCGTTTCCGGTGCGTGTGCTCCACGCCCTCGGGGCGCCGGTGTATGTCGCCAGCAATGCGGCCGGCGGTGTGCGCCGGACGTTCGTGCCCGGCGATCTCATGCTCGTCGCGGACCACATCAACCTGATGTTCCGCAATCCGCTCATCGGTCCCACCGAGTCGGGTGACGAGCGGTTCCCGGACATGTCCGACCCCTACGACGCCGCGCTGCGCGCGCTCATGCACGACGCCGCAGCAGCGGTGAACGTACCACTGCAGGACGGCGTGTACTGCGGGCTCCTGGGGCCGACGTACGAAACACCGGCCGAGGTGCGAATGCTCGAGCGCCTTGGCGCCGATGCGGTGGGGATGTCCACCGTACCCGAGGTGATCATGGCACGAGCCATCGGCATGCGGGCCGTGGCGGTGTCATGCATTACCAACAAGGCGGCAGGGTTATCGCACGAAAAGCTGAATCACCAGGAAGTCATGGACGCCGGCAAGGCCGTGGCTGGGCGATTCGAATCCCTCGTGATCGAGTTCGTGCGGCGCCTGTAGGTTCGCGTCTGGCGTCGCGTTCAGCGTCGTGACTGCCGTCGCGTCTACCGTCGAGTTGGCGCGGGGGTGCGGGGCAGGCTCGCAAGCCGGGTCTTGAAGTTCTGGAAGCTGCGCGTGTCCCGCGTGAGCGACCGGATGACCACCGGATCGATCTTCGCGATCTCGTCTTCGGCGGTGCGGATGCGGCTTTCCTCCACCGGGTGCGAGGCGAACCATGCCTCCACACCGCTTGGGTTGCGCTCGCGCTCGCGCAGGAGAATCCGGAACATGCTGGGCATGCCGCGCGGGTCGATGCCGGAGCGCGTCACGTACGTCACGCCGTATTTGTCCGCGTCGGTCTCGTCGTCGCGGCTGAACTTGGCGAAACCGGCCTGAGCCAGCACCGATATGCCCGTCCCGGCCGCGCCCTGACAGACCGACGGGGCCAAAATGCATCCCACGTTGAGCCCGATATTCGCCCGCTGCGCGGCGGCCATCTGCTTCATGCTGTGACGCTGCGTCACGTGCGCGATCTCGTGGCCGATCACCCCGGCGAGTTCCGACATGGTGGTGGTGCGCTCGATGAGGCCGCGGTTTACGTAGATGTGCCCGCCGGGCACCGCGAAGGCGTTGATCTCGCTCTGGTCCACCACGTTGAAACGCCAGGTGAGGCTGCGGTCGTCCACCACGCGCGCGATCGAGTCGCCCAACACGTTGATGTAGCGCACGACCTCCAAGTCGCGCACCATCGGCAACTGCTGTTCGATCTGCTGGGCGTACTGGTTGCCCATCGCCACTTCCTGCGCGGTGCCGGGGACGCACGCGGTGAGCGCCGCCAGCATTCCGGCAGCCAGCAGTCCACGGCCCGCGCGCGCCCAGCCTCGCCTCACGCTCCCCACGTCCAACCGTCGCGCCATATTTTCTCCACGATCGTGCGGCGCCAGTCGCCAGGCGCGCATTGTTCAGCTATCGTTGCGGCTACGGCTGTCGAACTCCCGTTCGACAGCCGACCAGTCACTTGTACCCGCGAATCCCGCGAGTTCCTCAGCATCCGGTGAAGCTACTTACACTCGCCCGCGACCTGCAGCGGCGAAAAGCCCGTGAACGCCAGCAGCGATTCGTTGCGGAAGGGATCCGCACGGTCGAGACGCTGCTGGCGTCGGAATTGACGGTCACGGGGATTCTCGTCACGGAGGCCCTGCACCTCGACCCCTGCGGGGCGGCGCTCATCGGCGCGGCAGGGGGGCGCGGCATTCCGGTGCTGACCGTGACGGAGCAGGAGCTCGACAGCGCAGCGGATACCGATACCCCGCAGGGCGTACTCGCGGTGGCGGCCATCCCGAACCCACGGTTGGCAGCGCCGGCAGGTCCGGTACGCTACCTCGTGCTCGATGCCCTGCAGGACCCAGGTAACGTGGGCACGGTGGTGCGCACGGCGGCAGCGTTGGGCGTCAGTGCCACCATCGCGCTGCCGGGGACGGTAGACTTCTGGAACGCCAAAGTCGTGCGCAGCAGCATGGGGGCGCTCTTCCAGCACCCGGTGCACGCCCTGTCGTGGGAGGCGCTGGAAGCCTTTCTCTCGGCCCACGCGGTGGAGCTCTGGGCGACCGATATGGACGGCGAGGCGTTGCCAGCAGTGGCCGCGGGGCGGCTGCCCCAGCGTATGGCGGTGGTGGTGAGCAACGAAGGGGCCGGGCTTTCGCCACACGTGGCGCGGGCGGTGCAGCGGACGGTGAGCATTCCCATGACCCCGGGGGTGGAATCGCTCAACGTCGCGGTGGCCACCGGCATCGTCCTGTACGCCCTGCGCGTGGCGTCTCCGGTGGTTCAGTCGTCCTGACGGCATGCAAGGAATGCCACCCAAGCTGCAATTCGACACCACCGCCTTCGACGGTATCGAGTACACTGGCGCACTCACCAGCGGGCTGATCGGCCATCTCACGATGACCGAACTGCTCCTGGTGATGATTCCCGTGTTTCTTGTGGGTGCCTCGTTCGGGTCGTTTCTCAACGTGTGCATCGCCCGTTGGCCGCTCGACCTGAGCGTGGTGTCCCCGCGCTCGCGCTGCCCGCGATGCGAACGCCCCATCACGTGGTACGAGAACATCCCGCTGCTGAGCTGGCTCATCCTGCGCGGCAAGTGCGCCGGATGCGCGCTGCCGATCTCGCTGCAATATCCGCTGGTCGAGGTACTGGTGGGGGGGCTCTGGGCCGCCGCGTTCTACTACCTCGGCTTCACCCTCGAGGCGGTCCGTGTGGCCACCTTCGCGACGTTGCTCTTCGGCATCGCCGTCACCGACGCGAAGCATTACCTCATTCCCGATGGCTTCACGGTGTCGGGGCTCATCTTGGTGATGCTGTTCGCCATCGTGAACATGTTCCTCGGCGAACCGTCGCATTTCGTGACGCCGTGGCCGGCCATCCTCGGGGCCTGTGTCGGCGCCGGTGCCATCACCATCATCGGATGGCTCGCCGAGGTGATCATCGAGCGCGAGGCGATGGGGTTCGGGGATACGACCCTCATGGCCGTGGTGGGGGCGGCAGTGGGCGCCGAGCGCTCGCTGCTCACGATCGTCGTGGGGGCCTTCGTGGGCGCCGTGACGTTCCTAATGGTGGTGGGGCCCATCGTGAAGATCCGCACGCGCAGGCGCGGCGAAGAGTTCGCCTTTCCCGATGTTCCGTTCGGCGTGTTCCTTGCGCCTGCTGCGTTGCTCACCTTGCTTTGGGGTGATGCGCTGATCCGCTGGTACGTCGAGCGCGCGTTTTCCGCCTGATTCTGCCCACCATGCACACTTTCCGTACGTTGCGGCGGCGCACCGCGGCGCTGGCCGTTTGCGCTGGGGTCGCCTTCGTGGCCGCCTGCGGCGACACGCCCAAAGCTGGTGCGGGTCCGTTTGCCGATCTCGCGGCCGATGTGGCGCCGAAGATCGAGCGCGAAATGGGGCTGTCCTTCAAGACGCCACCCAAGCTCGAGACGCGCTCGCGCGACGAGGTGGCCGCGTTCGTGCGCAAGCAACTCGAAAGCGAGCGCGGCAAGCAGCAGGTGGCCGGTCAGGAGGCAGTCTACAAGCTGCTCGGGCTCATCCCCGATACCATGAATCTTGGCGGGTTGCTCCAGCGACTCCTCGAAGAACAGATCGTGGGCTACTACGATCCCGCCACCAAGGTGCTGTACGTGGTCGACGGCGCTCCCGAAGCGCTGCTCACACAGACGGTGTCGCACGAACTCGTGCACGCGCTGCAGGACCAGTACGTCCGGGTCGACTCCATTCAGGGGCAGACCAACGACGGCGACCGTCAGGTGGCTGCACAGGCGGTGCTGGAAGGGCAGGCGGTGTTCATGCAGCTGCGCATCGACAAGAATGCGGGACCTATGCTCAAGATGCCCGGAGGCTGGGATCGTATCCGCGACTTGATTCGCGACGGATCGGTCGGCATGCCGGTGTTCGCGTCGGCCCCCCGGGCCGTGCGCGAAGGGCTGCTGTTCCCGTATCTCGGTGGCGCGGACTTCGTGCGGCGCTTCATCAACGCGCGTCCCGAAAAGGAGCTGCTCACCGATCTGCCCGTGAGCACCAAGCAGATCCTCAATGACTCCGCCTATTTCGGCGGCAGCGCCGACATGCGCGATCTGCCGGTGAAGGTCACCCTGCCGGCACCGAAGAGCGGGACGATGTTCTACACAAACACCTTCGGTGAATTCGAAACGCGCCTCGCGCTCGTGCAGTACCTGCGTAACGACGAGCTGGCGCGCCGGGCGGCCACCGGCGTGGACGGTGATCGCTACGCCGTAATCAAGCTGCCGCAGGGGAACGCGCTGGTGTGGGCGTCGGCCTGGGACTCGCCGGTGGACGCCGCCGACTTCCTCGATGCCATGGGAGATGCCGCCCGCCGCCGCTACGAACTCGGCAAGCAGCACGTGCCGGCCGGCAGCACCACGCGGCGCTACGAGGCGCCGGCCACGCCCAAGCGCGCCGCGCGCACCGTCACGATCCGTTTGGAACAGGTGAGCGGGAAACCCGTAGTGATCTACATGGATCTCCCTGCAGGTGCGTCTGCTCCCATCGACCCCACGCGCATCACCGTCGAAAGTCCGGCCGCAGCCAACGCCAGCGGCCGCTGACACGTGATGCCGGGCGGTCATGACACGGCCGTGAGGCGTTCATGACAGTACCCACTCCACCCGTCAAACCCGCCGCCGCGGTGTCGCCAGCGGGCCCCGCGCCCGATGCGACGCTGCCGGCGGCGTTGCGCATCACCCCCGACGACGAGATCCGTCGCGTCCGGCTGGTGCAGATGAAGCGCGTGGCCACCATCATGCTCGTGGTGGTCGCGGCGGTGTTCGTCGTGGCCCGCTTGTTCGAAGCGCGCTACCCGTGGCTGGGCTACCTGCGCGCCTTCGCAGAAGCCGCCATGGTGGGTGGCATTGCCGACTGGTTCGCGGTGACGGCGCTCTTCCGCCATCCGCTGGGCATCCCCATTCCGCATACGGCCATCGTACCGTCGCGCAAAGACCGCATCGGGACCGCGCTCGGCAACTTCGTGCAGCGCAACTTTCTCACGCGTGACGTGGTGGCCGCCAAACTCGCGGCCATGAAGCTCGGGGAGCGCGGCGCGCAGTGGCTGGCCCGCCCNNCCGACTGGTTCGCGGTGACGGCGCTCTTCCGCCATCCGCTGGGCATCCCCATTCCGCATACGGCCATCGTACCGTCGCGCAAAGACCGCATCGGCACCGCGCTCGGCAATTTCGTGCAGCGCAACTTTCTCACGCGTGACGTGGTGGCCGCCAAACTCGCGGCCATGAAGCTCGGGGAGCGCGGCGCGCAGTGGCTGGCCCGCCCCGAGAACAGCCGCCGGCTCGCGCGCGCCGCCGCACACGGCCTGAGCGGTGCCGTGAACATGATGCGCGACGAAGATGTGCAGGAACTGGTGGACCGCGGCATCGTTTCGCGCCTGCGCCGCATGCAGGCCGCACCGCTCGCCGCCAAGATCTTCGAACTGCTTACCGCCGATGGTCGTCATCAGGCCTTGCTCGATGATGCCCTACGGCTGGCCGCACGCTTCCTCGATGAGAACGAGGCGATGATCCGCGCGCGCATCAAGCAGGAAAGCCCGTGGTGGGTACCCGGTGCCGTGGAGAACCGGCTTGGCGACAAGATCGTGAGTGGTGTGGAGAGCACGCTCGTGGCCGTGGCCGCCGATCCGGAGCATCCGTTGCGCAAGCGCTACGACGAGGCGGTCGAAAAGGTCGTCGCCAATCTGCGCGAAAACCCCGACACGATCGCGCGAGCCGAGCAGATCAAGCTCGAGGTGCTGAGCCATCCGGGGGTGGCGGAGTTCTCGCGTGAAGTGTGGGGCGACGTGAAATCGC
>DCZC01000176.1:11748-16113 GCA_002331565.1 Gemmatimonas sp. UBA2094 | reverse complement strand
CCGCAAAGGTCCAGGGGCGCCACGCGCGCGGGGCCGACTCGCGGACGGCGACGGTCCGCGGCACACCGCCACGGCTCACCGAAAGGTGCGCCGTCGCATCGGACGTAGCGTCAACCGACGCCTCGCCCGACAAACGCGCGCGCACCGCCATCAGCGCCACCTCGGTGTCGACCGTGATATCGGCCCGTCGCTCCACGTGTACCGAGTGCGCCTTAACGGCGTCCACCAACACGGCGTCTTCCGGATGGGCCGCCAACCACGCGCGCACGTTGGCCGACTCCACCGGGTCACTTTCGCCCGCGAGGAAACGGGCGATGGCCTCCCAGTCGGCCTCTGAAGGGCCGCCGGTCTCGCTGGATCGATGTGGAATACGGTCGGACATACCCGGGAGACACGGTGAGCAGGCCATACCCTACGTCGGGGTGAAATTCCCCGGCCAGAGGTGGGACCCATGGCGTATGAAGTAAGATATCATTACCAACCAGCGAAGCCGGCCCCGGTCGGTTTCGCTCCCCGATCACTCGTCGACGCTCCCACTGCCCCTGCGCCTCCACGCCCCGTGACCGAATCAGACCTGCTGGTGCGCCTGCGCCAGGGCGATCACGCAGCGTTCGACGCGATCTTCCGGCAGTGGTACGAGCCGCTGGTACGCTCGGCCAACCGCATCCTGCACGACCCCGGCGTGGCCGAGGAGCTCGCGCAAGACGTAATGCTGGAGCTGTGGCGCCGACGCGAGCAGTTGCCCGACGGCAGCAGCATTCCCGGGTATCTCATGCAGGCCGCGCGGAACCGTGCCCTCAATCACCTGCGACATCTGCAGGTGCAGAAGAAGTCGCAGGTGTACGTGGAGGCACTCAGCGAACCGGCCGAACAGGCTGACGCCGATACCGAGGCGAACGAGCTGGAAACAGCCATCCGCGACGCGATTGCCGATCTCCCGCCGCGCACGCGGGAGGTGTTTCTCATGAGCCGAGAACGCAATCTCAAGTACAGCGAGATCGCCGAGCAGCTTGGGGTGAGCGTGAAGGCGGTCGAGGCCAACATGAGCCGCGCGCTGCGACAGTTGCGGGACAGATTGTCCCCGTTCCTTCGCCGGACCGGGGGCACGTAGGGTATCTATGTTCTGGCGTGTCCTTGGCATTGAACGTCCGATCGAACTCCGGCGACGGTCGCCGGCCAGCGCTCGGCCGCACACAGGAACCTCCTCACATGTCACGTACCCTTTTCCGCACGCTCGCGACGGCGACGACGCTCCTTGGCGCCACGGCGTGCACCCTCGACTCGTTCGGCGGCCCCGGCAGAACGATGCAGTTCGATTCGGCATTCGACAGCGCCCCAGCGGGCATGGAAGTGGCGTCGAGCAGCTATGCCGCGGACGGCATGGGCGCGTGGGGTGGCCCGTTTCGCGGCCGTGGCCCCGGCGGGCCGGGGATGAGCGGCCTGATGGGCGGTGGCATGGGTGCCGACTTCCGCGGAGAAGGTGACCGCGGGCGCGGCCCGGGACGTGGCCCGTTCGGCTTCGGCGTGAACATCGACGCCAACTGCACCGTTGCCAGCGGCGATGTGACCTGCACGCGCACGACCAACGGCCTCACCGCCGTCACGATCTACACCATCAAGGACGCGGCGGGCGCGTCCCAGAGCAAGGTGGACTCCCTCACCACGAACTCGGTGCGGACCCGCACCACCGTGACCGGCACGACCACCCGTGGCCGCGACGGCGGGAGCGTATCAGCCACCGTGAGCGTGACCAGCGACCGTACCGTGACGGGGCTCGCGCCGTCGAGCACGCAGCGCACCGTCAACGGCACGTCGCGTGGCAGCGAAAACAGCAGCGGCACCAACCGCGACGGGCAGGCCTTCACGGCCGTGCGCCTTTCGGCCGACACCACGACCAATCTCGTCGTCCCGGTGTCGAGCACGATGACCGCGCCGCCGATCCCCAAGTCGGGCAAGGTGATCCGCTACATGAAGGTCACCAGCACCGTCGCCGGCAGCACGGCCACCACGAAGGAGCGTCGCGAAGTGATCGAATACGACGGCAGCGCGACGGCCAAGGTGACCATCACCGAGAATGGCACCACGAAGAGCTGCACGATGTCGCTGCCCGGCGGCCGCCCCAACTGCGGCTGATCGCACGCACCGCCTCGATGACGAACGCAAAACGCCCGGCCATACTGGCCGGGCGTTTTGCGTTGCCGACGTGCCCTGCGAAGGCCGTGAGCTCACGCTGCTTCCACGCCAGCGCTTACTTGATGCGGAATCCCACGCGGTGCGACACCGGACGCCCGCCGCGCATCGGCTCGAGCGCGTAATCGAACGAGAAGCGATCGACCGTGACACCGAGCCCCGCCGTGGCGAGCGGCTCGTCCTTCTCGCGCGGCAACCGCAAACCGCTGCGCATCACCAGCGCCACACCTTCGATGGGTACGTAGCCCAACTCCACGCCACCGGCCGGACGTACGAAGCCGTCACGCTCCACGCTCACCTGCGTCTGCATGCCGATGTCCCACTTCTCCCACACGGGGAAGAGGCCACCGCCGTATCCGACCGTCAGGCGCGTCGGGAGCGGCCCGCCGAAATCATGGAGATCGAGCCCGGCACCGATGTTCTGCAGACTCACGGCGAGCGTGGCCTGGCCGAGTGCCTTGTGCAGGCCCATGTCGAGCGCCGTCACGCCGTCGCTCCGGGTGTCCAGCCGTTCTTCGGCGTACTTGAGCGCCGCACCGAATCGATAGCCCCTGATGGTGCGTCCCACACCGACGGTGAACGCGGTACTGCTCGCGAGCACGGCGCCACCGTCCGACAGACGCGCGCCACCCTGCTGGACCGACGCAATGGGATCGTACGCGTCGGCGCTGAACTGCAGGTGCTGCGCACCAACGGCTACAGCCAATGACCCGAGCGTCTGTACGCTGGCGAACGACCCGGCGGTGGCAGTGGCGCCGTAGCGCTGCAGCGACATCGCCACGCCACGCGCCTGCGTGAGCATGCCCGGGCTGTAGAACAACGCGTCCGCATCGTTCGACGCGACGCCGGCGTTGGCCATGCCGAGCATCCGGGCACTCGCAGGCAGCCGGAGCACCAACGGGCCATCGTAGTCCGTGCGTGGCGCGTAGGCGATGGTGTTCGCGGGCGACGCGGGCTGTGCGTCCACGGCGGCACCGGGCGCGATTGCCGCAAGCCCGGCGAGCAGGGCGCGGGCAACACCCGACGGGAAGCAACCCCGTCCCTTGCGAAACAATTGGCTCATGGGTTCAAATGAACGCCATGTCGTTACCCCACGCCAGTTGGCAACTCGGTCCCACGGCGCCGCAATCTCACAAATCGTGGCTGCGTGCGCTCGGCTGGTGGATTCTCCGCCGCGCCGGCTGGGACTTCAGCGGGCAGATGCCCGACATCCCCAAGTTCGTGTGCATCGTGGCGCCGCATACGTCCAACTGGGATTTTCCCATCGGCCTCGCGGCGAAATGGGCGTTGGGCTTCGATGCGCATTGGTGGGGAAAGGACACGCTTTTCCGTCCGCCGCTCGGCTGGTTCATGCGCGCCAACGGCGGTATCCCCGTCGATCGCAAGAACAAGGGCAACGCCGTGGAGCGCACCGTCGCCCTCGCGCGCCGCAGCGAGCGTTTCGCCCTTGCGCTCTCCCCCGAAGGCACACGCAAGGCCGTGACCGAGTGGCGCAGCGGCTTCTGGCACGTGGCGAAGAGCGCCGGCATTCCTATCTGCCTGGTGGCCCTCGATTGGGAGCACAAGACGGTGCGATTGGGCCCCACGGTGACGCCGGACGAAGACGATCCGGCGGCCGGCATCGCGCGCATTCGCGGGCTGTACAAGGGCATCAAGGGCTACGACCGGCTGCAACAGCTCTGACGGGAGCGCCGTCGCGGCGAAGAACATGACGGGGGCGTCGCATTTTCTGGCGCCGCCCCCTTCCGCTCCATGGGGCACCCGCGGAAGTTTTTGCGTATCCCTTACCGAGAGACTCTGAATGCGCGTGACAACCGTCGGCGTGGTAGGCGCCGGCGCCATGGGGAGCGGCATCGCGGCCCTTGCAGCGTCGGCGGGATGCCGCGTCGTGCTGCTCGATATCCCGGGCGATGCCGATCCGAAGTCGCCCAATCGCAGCGCCCCGGCGAAGAACGGCCTGCAGAAGGCCATCAAGAGCAAGCCGGCCAGCTTCATGGACGCGGCGGCGGTGGCGCGAGTGCGAATCGGCAACACCGACGATCATCTGCAGTGGCTCGCCGAGTGTGACTGGATCTGCGAAGCCATCATCGAGCAGCCGGCGCCGAAGCAGGCGTTGTTCGCGCGCATCGAAGCGCTCATGAAGCCCACCGCCATTGTGGCGTCCAACACCTCGGG
>DCZC01000176.1:0-11385 GCA_002331565.1 Gemmatimonas sp. UBA2094 | reverse complement strand
CCAGGCTTCATCGCCAACCGGCTCGGCGTGTACGGCATGGTGGCCACCATGCGCCGCATGGAGCAGCACGGGCTCACGCTCGACGAGGTGGACGGGCTGACCGGCAGTCTCATCGGCCGCGCCCGCTCGGCGACGTTCCGCACTGGCGATCTGTCGGGCCTCGACGTGCTCGCCCACGTGACCAAGGGGATCGGCGCCATCACAGGCGAGGACTTCGCGCTCCCGGCATGGGTGCACGAGGAGCTCGTGGGCAAGGGGCGACTCGGCGACAAGACGGGCGGCGGGTTCTATCAGAAGACGAAGCAGGGAACGCTCACGTTCGACTGGAAGTCAAAGGCGTACGTGCCGCAGCAGCGGCTCGAGGGCGGCGACATCGGCGCGGCCATTCGCCTCCCGGTGCCGCAGCGGTTGCCCGCCATCAAGAACCTGCCGGGCGCTCCGGGCGCGTTCATCCGCGATCATGTCGTGGACGTCGCGCACTACACGCTCACGCTGGCCTCGCAGCTCGCGCACGACCTCGTGGCCATCGATCGCGCCATGGAATGGGGTTACGGTTGGGAGGCCGGCCCCTTCCAGGTGATGGACGCGCTCGGTCTCGACTGGCTCAAGCAGGAGTTCAAGGCTGCCGGGCTCGACATCCCGGCGCTACTGGAGCTTGCGCAGGGTTCGTTCTACAAGAACGGCGAGTATCTCACCTTCGACGGCACGTACGAGCCCATCCCCGGTATCCCGGGGCGCATCTCGCTCGCAGGGCTGGCGCAAACCGGCCGCGTGCTCGAAGACAACGGATTGTCACGCCTCATCGATTTGGGTGACGGCGTGGCGTGCTTCGAATTCCGTTCCAAGATGAATACCCTCGGACAGAGCGTGCTCGAAGGGCTCGAGAAGTCGTTGCGCACGATCGAGAAACTCGGCTTCAACGGCATGGTGATCGGCAACGAGGACGCGCGCGTGTTCACGGCCGGGGCCGATCTCTCGGGGGTGTCGTTCGCGGTCGCAGCCGGCGCCTGGGATGACATCGCACAGTCGATCAGTGGCTTCCAGAACAGCGTGATGTCCATTCGTCGCGCGCCCTTCCCCGTGGTGGTGGCTCCGGCCGGCATGACACTGGGTGGCGGCTGCGAATTCACGCTGCACGCCGACGCCGTTCAGGCACACGCCGAGGCGTACATCGGCTTGGTCGAAGTCGGTGTTGGCTTGCTCCCCGGTGGTGGTGGGACGAAGGAACTGCTCATGCGCTTCACCAGCGAATTGCAGCAGTACGACGAGGTGGATCTCTTTGCAGCCGTCAAGCGCGCGTTCAAACTCATCGCGTTCGCCAGCACCAGTACGTCGGCACACGAAGCCCGCGCCATGGGGCTGTTGCGTGATCGCGATCGCATCTCGATGAATCGGGACCAGCATCTCAACGACGCCAAGCAGCGTGTGCTCGATTTGGCGCCGGGCTACCTGCCTCCCGCGGAGCGTACGGTGCGGGCACTGGGCCGCGAGGGGATCGGCAACCTCGAATACGCTCTCTGGGCGGCGAAGGAGGCCGGTCAAGCGAGCGCGCACGATGTGCGGGTGGGGCGTGCGGTCGCCTACGTGCTGTGCGGCGGCGACGGCGCTCCGCGCGATGTGACCGAGCAGGACATTCTCGACCTCGAACGCGAGCAGTTCCTGTCCCTTCTCGGCACCAAGGAGACGCAGGAGCGCATCGCGTACACCCTCAAGACCGGCAAGCCGCTGCGCAACTGAGCGCGCGACAGGAGATGGAGATGACCGAGGTCGTAATTGTCAGTGCTGCGCGTTCGGCGGTGGCCCGCGGCAAGGCCGACGGGTCGCTGGCCGGTGTACATCCGGTGGATCTGTCGTCGGCGGTGATGCAGGCCGCCATCGCGCGCGCGGGCGTGGATCCCGCCGTGATCGAAGACGTGCAGTGGGGATGCGCGATGCCGGAGGCGTCGCAGGGGCTCAACCACGCGCGGCTCGCGTGGCTACGGGGCGGGTTGCCGGTGGAAACATCGGCCGCCACCATCAACCGGTTTTGCTCGTCGGGGCTGCAGTCGGTCGCCTACGCGGCGCAGGCCATCATCGCCGGTCAGGGCGACGCCGTAATGGCCGGTGGGATCGAGATGATGTCGCAGGTGCCCATGAGCGGCTACAACGCGCGCCTGTCACCCGACATGACCGAGAGCTACATCGGCATGGGCTTCACCGCGGAGCACGTGGCGAAGCAGTGGGGGATCACGCGCGAACAGCAGGACCAGTTCGCGTACGACAGCCAGCAGAAGGCTGCGGCCGCCGTGGCGAACGGCGTATTCCGCGACGAGATCGTGCCCATCCACACGCAGCAGTGCGCGTGGAACGGTGCGGCGAAGACCGTCACCGATGTGGTATTCGACACCGACGAATGCCCGCGGGCGGAGACGACACTCGAAGGACTCGCCAGGCTGCGTCCGGCGTTCATTCCGACGGGGTCGGTAACAGCCGGCAACGCGTCGCCCTATTCTGACGGCGCCGCCGCGGTGCTGGTGATGCGTGCCGACACGGCCAAGGCTCTGGGCCTCACGCCGCTCGCGCGGTTCGTGAGCTTCGCGGTGGGCGGCGTGGACCCGAGCATCATGGGCGTCGGTCCCATCAAGGCTATCCCCAAGGCACTCAAGCGCGCCGGGCTGTCGCTGAGTGACCTCAAGCTGATCGAGTTCAACGAAGCCTTCGCGGCGCAGGCGCTGGCCGTGATCAAGGAGCTCGACATGCCCACTGACATCGTCAACGTGAACGGTGGCGCCATCGCCCTCGGGCATCCCCTCGGCGCCACCGGCGCCAAGCTCACCACCCAGCTGGTGCACGAACTCCGCCGCCGCCGCGGCGGTTACGGCATGGTGACCATGTGCATTGGCGGGGGCATGGGGGCAGCCGGGATCTTCGAGGTGTATGCGTGAGGGTGTTGTAACGGCGTTATCCGCGCCGCTCCCGCTCCGCCGTCTCCGCCAACGCCGCGACGACCTCACCCAACCGGCTGAACCGTACGTCGTTCGTCAGCCCCTGTTCGTACCTCGCGAAAATCTGCTGCGCGATGACCGCCACCTTGAACAGACCGAACGTGAGGTAGAACGGTGCATCACTCACGTCGCGGCCACTGACCTTGCCATACTCGCGCACGATATCCGCGCGCGTCCATGCCCCGGGTAGAGCACTGATCCCGAGGCCGAGCGACCGGAAGACCGGAGCATCACCGGTCTCCACCCAGTATGCCAGTGACGTCCCGAGATCCATCAGCGGATCGCCGATGGTGGCCATTTCCCAGTCGAGAATGGCCTCGACGCGCTGCAACCCGGCATCGAACACGAGGTTGTCGAGCTTGAAGTCGTTGTGCACCAGCACACTGTCACCTTCGGGTGGGCAATGCGCGGCCAGCCACGTGGCGACGCCGTCCATCGCCGGCACGGGACTGGTGCGCGAGGCCTGCCACCGTTTCGTCCACCCCTGTACCTGACGCTGCACGTACCCGTCACCCTTGCCGAGCGCCGAGAGTGGCGCCCGGTCTACCGGTACCCGGTGCAGTTTCGCGAGGGTGTCCACGAACGTGCGGGAAATCGCGCTCATGCGTGCCGGCAGTTGCTCCGCAGGCTCCGTAAGCGTGGCGGGCGGCGCGCCGCGCAGAATCACGCCACGCACGTACTCCATGAGGTAGAACGGTGCTCCGAGCACGCTGGCGTCGCTGCAGCAGGCTACGGGCCGCGGCACGGGCACGCCCAGCGGGTGGAGCGCGGCGATGATACCATGTTCGCGCACCATGTCGTGCGCGATACCGCCGCTCACACCGCGCGGCGGACGACGCAGCACCATGGCGCGGTCGCCCTCGCCACCGTGCAGCGAAAGGAGATACGTGAGATTGGAGAAGCCCGCCGGAAACTGCCGCGCCGACACCGTCGTACCGGCCGGCACGAGCACGGGAGCGGCCTCCGCCAACCACCCGCGCAGGGCGTCGAGATCGAGCAGATCAGCGTCGCGAACGGGAACGAGAGTGTCGGACACGGGAGGGAAAGGGGCGGCGGGAAAACGCGGGAACGTGTGGTGGAGTGTTATGCGGGACCGCCAGCCGTTCGCGCCTGAGACGCCGCCACGTCCGGCAGGTACGCACGCAGCGCGCGCCGCGCGATCACCGACTTGTGCACCTCGTCGGCGCCATCGTAGATGCGCGCCGCTCGCTCGTGGCGGTACCACCACGCCAGCGGTGTATCGTCGGTCATCCCCAGCGCACCGTGCACCTGGATGGCCCGATCGAGTACCCGCTGAAGCGTATTGGCCACGAATACCTTGATGTACGCGATCTCCTCGCGGGCCGCCTCCTGCCCGTCACGCGTCATGCGCGTGGCGGCGTCGAGCACCATCAGCCGCGCTGCATGGATCTCGATGCGCGACTCGGCGATCCAGAACTCCACCTGCTGCTTGCGCGCCAGCACTTCTCCGGGCGCGATTTCCCGCGTGGCGGCATAGCGGCACATGAGATCGAAGGCGCGCTCGCAGATGCCGATCCAGCGCATGCAATGGTGGATGCGACCCGGCCCGAGCCGCTCCTGCGCGAGTGCGAACCCGTGCCCCTGCGGGCCGAGCAGGTTGTGCAGCGGAACACGCACGTCGTCGAAGCGCACCTCGGCGTGGCTCGCCCACCCCCCGCCGCTTTCACCCATCACCGGGATGTTGCGCAGCCGCGTGTACCCCGGTGTGTCGAGTGGCACGATGATCTGACTCGCGCGGAAATGCCGGCGCGTGTCGTCCGGGTCGGTCACCGCCATGACCACGGCGAAGGCGGCACCGTCGGCGCTGCTGGTGAACCACTTGTGCCCGTTGATCACCCACTGCGACGCATCGCGCGTGGCCGTGGTGGAGAGCACCACCGGATTGCTGCCCGCATGCTCAGGTTCGGTCATCGCGAAACAGCTGCGGATCTCTCCGCGCGCGAGCGGCTCGAGGTATTCGCGCTGCTGTTCGTCGGTGCCGAACGCGAGCAGCAGCTCCATGTTGCCCACGTCTGGAGCCTGACAGTTGCAGACGTAGTGCCCGAAGGGCGTCCAGCCCAACACTTCGCTGAGTCGCGCGAACGCATCGAGCGGCATGCTCATACCGCCGTATTCCTCGGGGAGAAACGGCGCCCACAGCCCGAGAGCCTTCGCGCGCACCCGCAACGCGTCGAGGGTGGTGACCGCCCGATGCCACGGCTGCGACAGCAACTGCGGCTCGAGTGGCGCAACCTCGTCGCGCACGAACCGGTGCGCGGTATCGAGCATGGGCTCGAGACGCTCGGGTGCAAAGGCGGATCGGTGCGAACGGACGCCGCTCACGTGAGATATCCCCCGTCCACCATATACACCGCGCCGGTGCAATACGCCGACGCCTCGGATGCGAGAAAGAGCGCGAGTCCGGCGACATCGTCGGGAACCCCGATGCGCCGCAGCGGCTGATGGCCCAGCACCTTGTCGGCAATGGCGTCGTCCTGCCACAGCGCCGACGAGAACTTCGTCTTGATGAGCCCTGGACAGATCGCGTTCGCCCGGATGCCGTCGGCTCCCCACTCCTGCGCCATTACCTTGGTGAGCGAGATGAGCGCCGACTTGCTCATGCTGTACAGCCCCAGCCCCGCCTCCGGCGTCACGCCGCCGATGCTGGAGACATTGACGATCGCGCCGCCGCCCCGCTCCACCATCACGGAATGCGCCGTCTTGCACAGCTCGAACGGGCCCTTCACGTTGACGTCGAAGATCTTGTCGAACGCCTCGGCGGTGGCCTGTTGCAACGGACCGAATACCGGATTCGTCGCCGCGTTGTTGACGATGATGTCGATGCCGTCGAACTGTTCGACGGTGCACGCTGCGAGTTCGTGCGCATCGCTGGGCTTGCCCATGTTGGACGCCAGTCCGTGCACGTCGTGGCCTTCGGCTCGCAGCGCCTGTACCGCCGCCTCCACGTGCTCGGCCTTGCGGCTCGAAAGCATCACGCGCGCGCCGGCCCTCGCGAACGTACAGGCGATCGACAGACCGATTCCGCGGGTACCGCCGGTGACGATGGCGACCTTGCCATCGAGACGGAATCGGGAGAGCGCGTCGACGCCCGGAGGCGTCAGCGGTTCGTGGGTGTGGTGTGAAGAACTCATGGAGGTGCCCTCGGAGTGCGGGATGCCACGCCCTCCCAATGTGCACCAGTATCCGTCAGCGGTCGAGACGTTCCACGCGGCCGAGCGGCGGCGCCACGATACGCCCGTTCATGCGCTCGAGATGCTGCACCACCAGGTCCACCGTCCGCGGCGCACGGGCGGGCGTTTGCTCCAGCTCCTGGCACACGGCGGCGGCCTCAGGTATACGGTAACCGTCCCCACCGCGACAGGCCGGGTACGTCACGAAGGTCACCCGCAGCGTGTCGTTGGGGGCAATCACGCGGCCATCGTCGCGACGCAGCGCCCCGACGATGCGCACACCACTCGGACGGCGCGCGTCGAAGGCGAAACGCACGCCGCTCAGTTGCGGATACGGGCCGCTGCCCAGACCGCCCTGTCGGATACCCGTTTCGAGCACCTCCCGTAGACGCGCGCCGCTGAGCGCGAAGGTCACCGCCCGCGTTTCGTCGGCGAAAAGAAACACGCCTTCGATCATGTGCTTGGTAATGGGGCCCGCCGCCATGATGTCGTCGAAGCGCAACGCACCCTTGTTGATGAGCGCCACGTCGGCCTGCGTGCCCGCGCGCATGGCGTCGGTCACGAGGTTGCCGAACCGGCTCTCGCGCAGGGAGATGGAATCGATGGCATCGATGGGCTCGTCGGCGATTCCCAGCACGCGATCGGGGCCGATGCGCCGCGTGAGCGTGTCACGCCACCGCTGCACACTGGCCGCCGTCGCCGGGTCCTCACGCATACCCCGACCGATGGCGAACACCTCATCGCGCACACGCCAGCGTGCCGCGCGTCCCTGCCCGGTACGGGTGAACGTGACGAGAATGGCCGTACGCGCGTTCGAGACCGCTTTCACCATCACGCGCCCGTCGCGCTCCGCCCGCCGCCCCTCGTGCTCGTGCCCGCCGAGGATGGCCTGAATGCGCGGCTCCATCGCGAGGGTGCGCTCGTCCTCCGCGGCGAAACGGTGCGTGAGCGCGATGATCAGCTCCGCCCCCTGCTGCTGGAGCGTATCGACGAGCGCGGTCGTCGCCAAGTCGGCGTCGCGGCACTTCACGTAAGCGGGATAGTCACGCACCACCGTGGTGCCGAGCACGCCGACCTTCACGCCGGACAGGCGCAGCGTGTCCCACCCACGCACCCCCGGAAACGGGGTGCCGTTGGCTTCGCCGCAATTACCGCTCAACCACCGGAACCGGGATTCACCGAGACGGGCGACGAGATTGGCACGGGAATTGTCGAACTCGTGGTTGCCGAGGGCGGCGAGGTCGAGCCGCGCCGCGTTGAACCCATCCACCATCTGCGCGCCGCCGTACCACTTGCTCAGCACGCTCGGCGAGAGCACGTCACCGGCCAGCACGAACGGCACACGGCTCTGCGTGGCCCGTTCGATCGAATCGCGCAGCGCCGCCACGCGCGGCAGTCCACCCTTGCCGTCACGCAGCGTGTCGGTGACGTATACGTCATTCACCAGCAGCAGGCGCACGACTGGCTGGGCAGACGACGTGCCGGCTTCCGTTGCCGGGCGTGTGGGCCGGCAGCCACCCGCAAGCGCGGCCGCGCCGAGCGCCGCCGATACGACGAGAATCCGCCGGCGCATCGACACCTCAGACGACGCTGGCAGGATCGATGCCCCGGATGGCGAACACCCGCGCGACCGCCTGCCCGATCTTGTTGTTCGGCGTACTCGCCCCGGCCGTGATGCCCACCCGCAGGGCACCGGTGGTGGCGACCCACGGTTGCATCGTGTCCTCCACGTGGTGCTTGGCAACGCGCCGGTAGCGCACGGCATTGCCCTCCACGTCGATTTCGTCCGGATCGGCGATGTGATACGTGGGCACCTGTTCGGCGCAGAGCGCCGCGAGCGAGATCGTGTTGCTGCTGTTGTAACCGCCCACCACGACCATCAAGTCGATCGGGTCGCGCAGCAGTTCCAGCACCGCATCCTGCCGGTCCTGCGTGGCGCTGCAAATCGTATCGAAGGTGCGGAAATACTCGGCCTTGTGCGACTCGCCGTACGCGCGGGCCATGGCCTCGCCCACCGCCGCGCCGATGGCGAGTGACTCGCGGGCGAGCATGGTGGTCTGATTGGCCACGCCGATGCGGTCAAGATGCAGGTCGGGATCGAAACCATCGGAAGCGGCCACGGCGAACCGCGCAAGGAACTCCGCGCGCGACAGTGCCGGTCGTGCCGTGGCGAGTCCGGCCTTACCCTCGATGTAGTCCATCACCAGCTCAGCCTCAGCCATGTCCCGCACTACGAGATAGCGGCCGTTGGGATACTTCTCCACCTGTGACGCCGTGGCGCGCGTCTCCTCGTGGTAGTACTTGCCGTGGATCAGCGAGGTATAGCCGTCGCGCGCGTAGACCTCGACGCGCTTCCACACGTTGAGCACCGACCCGCACGTCGTATCCACAATGACGCAGCCGAGGTCGCGCAGCGTCTGGAAATCCTGAATCGTCACGCCGAAGGCGGGGAGAATGACCACATCGGCCGGCTGCACCGGCGCGTAGTCGAACCCCTTGCCACTCGCCGACAGGAACACCACGCCCATTTCCTTGAGCTTTTCGTTCACGTGCGGGTTGTGGATGATCTCACCCGCGAGGAAGATGCGCTTCTCGGGGAACTTGAGGCGCGTCTGGTAGGCGTAATCGACGGCCCGTTCCACGCCGTAGCAGAAGCCGAACTCGCGCGCGAGACGCACCGTGGTCTCGCCGACGGTCAGGGCGTAATCGCGCGCCCGGAGCAGATCGACCAGGTGGCCGGTGTAATCGGCTGCGAGCGTATCCTGCACTTCGGCTTTCAGACCGAAGCCCTTGCGGACGTAGGTCGCAGCCGGGGCGTTCGCGCCTCCGGTCGACGGCGTGGGGTCGGGAGTGCTGTTGGCCATTCCGAAATCTACTCACTCCAAGCGGGCACGCGCCTGCTCCGGCGTACACACGAATGGGGCCAGCGCCTCTCTGACCACCCGCGGCAGCGGCCGTTTCCCGAAGCCGTCCACGGTGACGCACACCACGACCATCGTCGCCACCGCCACCGTGCGTCCATCGTCGTGGCACAGGTCCATGACGAAGGTGATCGAACTCTCGCCGAGCTTCGAGACGCGGATGACCATGTGCAACAGGTCGTCGATGCGGGCCGGCGCGAGGTACTCGATCGCGAGGTGCCGCCGGGGCATCCATACCTCAGGGGCGTCGAAGATGCGCGCGTACGGCAGTCCCGCTTCGCGCAGCAGCTCCTGTTCAGCGGTGTCGAGGAAGCGGGTCACCGCGCTGTAGCGCATGATGCCCACGAGATCCACGTCGGCCCAGCGGACGCGGTCGGTGCAGCGGAAGGGGCGGGGGGCCGGGGACGTCATGGCGGACGGTGAGGGAGATGGCGACATGGCGAGGGGGTTTCCCCTCTGGCCGAACCGGTGGCGCGGGGGCACCGTGAAGCTATGTATACCACCATTGTCGTGCCCTATGACGGCTCGGTGCACAGTGCCCGCGCCCTCCCCGTGGCGGCCGCACTCGCCAGGCGTACCGGCGCCCGTGTGGAACTGGTAATCGTTCATGACCCCAGTGCCTACATCCCCTTCGTCCCCGGGGAGCTGGCCATACCAGTGTACGACCAGGAACTCGTGCAGGCGCACCGTCAGCGGGACGCCGACGCGCTCGAGCGGGCCGTGCAGGCGCTGCGCGCTGACGGGGTGACCGCCACCGGGGCGGTGCTCGACGGCACCGTCGTGGAAGCGCTCGAGGCGTATGTCGCGAGCCACGGCGCCGAACTGGTCGTCATGACGACGCACGGCCGGAGCGGTTTTGAACGGCTGCGGTTGGGCAGCGTGGCGACCGCCTTCCTCACCCGCTCCACAGCACCCGTACTGCTGGTGCGCGGAGCGGGCAGCGAACCGCCGGCATCGGCGCCGGCCCTGCCGAGTGGGGCCCTGCTCTGCACGCTCGACGGGTCACCGTTCGCCGAGGCGGTGCTGCCGCACACCCGTCGCTTCGCCGAAGCGACCGGCATGACGCTGCAGCTGGTGGCGGTCACGGTGCCACAGTCCATCTCGATGGCGCCGTTCGGCACCGAGGCGATGCTGGCCGACCACAGTGCGCTCAGCGCCGAGGAGCATGTGCGGGAGGACTACCTCCACCGCATGGCCGAGCACTGCCCCCTCGGCACCACCGTGCGGGCCATCACCGACATGAGCGTGGCGCGCGGCATTCTGGATGCCGCCGCCGAGGGACAGTGCGGAGCCATCGCCATGGCCACGCACGGGCGGGGCGGCCTCAAGCGGATGGTGCTCGGGAGCGTGGCGGACGAAGTGATCAGGAACGCGGACATACCGGTCCTGGTCTACCGGCCGCCTCAGCCCTGAGCTAGGCGAACAGTTCCGGCGCCAGCCACGGCGCCATCGCGTACGCCACCATGGGCTCGTACGCCTGCTGCCGGTCCACCAGTCCCGCGGTCAGGATGCCCACGGCCCCCTTGCCCTGTTTGGTGCCTGTAGTGCGCGCTTCGGCGTCCATCGCGTCGCCCAGCTCCTCGCCGGCGCGCAGGCGGTCGGCGACACGTGTGGGGAGCGGCATGCTGAGCGAGCCGCCCAGTCCTTCCCGCCCGTCGCGATCGACCACCACGGCCCAGGCGCAGCTGCGAAATTCGCCGTTCGGCAGCGCAACGACGCCCCCTTCGAGGCCAATACCAAGCTGGGCGCCGGGTGCCCTTTCGAGCGCCGCCCGCGCCCGTTGCCTTGCCCCGGCTTGCGTCTCTTCGTCTCCGAACGGCTGGTCGGGGACACCGCTGGGCACCGCGAGCCCCGTGATCTCCACCCGCGGCGCAATACGCACGAGGATCGCCCGCGCCGCGGCGATTTTCACGGGATTGGTGGACCCTACCACCGCCCGGTGGAGCCAAGGAAGCATGACGTCGGACATCGAGAACAGGAATGGAGGAAGTAACCGGCAACTGCCTTGCTTGCAGGCACGTGGACAAGTAACCTCCGTCGAACCGACTCCACCATATGCCCGCTTCCGCCACAGATACGCGGCGGGCCGATTCGCGCGACCGTCTGCCAGGGCCGGTGCCCCCGCGAACGCGACTCTGGCTCGACTTCGTGAACACCGACGCCGCCGCGCAAATGCCCGGGGGCGATTTGTTGCGCGATTTCGAGGCCCTCTTGGCCTGGTTGCGGCAGGAAGCGGCGGTGGACGAGGAGCGCGGCGCCGGCATTCGCCGCCGTGCCGTGCTGCAGCCG
>DCZC01000071.1:4878-6412 GCA_002331565.1 Gemmatimonas sp. UBA2094 | reverse complement strand
ATGGGCCGTGACATGGAACCGGTGGGAGCGGGCGCGTGAGTTTCGATCGAAACCCCATCACGAACCAGCGCGCGCAGTCACGGCGCGCGTTCGTGATGCGCGCCGGGGCGGTGGTGGGTGGCCTCGGGCTGCTGGTGCGCCGCGCCGGCGCGCAGGAGCAGCAGGCCAGCTCCACCAATGGTGGTGAGGAGATGACGTCGGACAGCTACAAGCCGGTGTCGCGCCCGCCCAAGCCCGGGGCCACGCCCAGCATGAGCAAGGTGGAGCTCGAGACCTTCGAGCGGCAGCTGGCCTGTCCCTGTCCGTGCACGCTCGACATCTACACGTGCCGCACGACCGACTTCTCCTGCGGCATCTCGCCGGCGGTACACGGCGACATCCAGCGCCTCGTCGACGGCGGCTACACGGCGACGGAAATCATGGAGGCGCTCACGGGCACCTACGGGGATTTCATTCTCAACTCACCGCGCAAGGAAGGCTTCAGCCTCGCCGCGTGGTTCGCGCCGTTCGCGGCGGTGGCCGTGGGGGCGGTAGGTATCGGCGCGATGTTGCGCAGCTGGCGGCTCAACGCCAAGACGGCGGACGCGGCGCGCGCGGCGCGGGCCGCCGCGCAACCAGCCAACGCTCCGTCGGTGGATGCCACGCCCGAAGAACTCGCACGTCTCGAAGCCGCCTTGCGGGAGAATCGCTGATGGCCCTCCCCGAAGGCGCCCTGCCGCTGGTGGTGGGTACGGCCCTCGTCCTGAGTGCGCTGACGCTGGTGCTGACACCCTTGCTCAGTGCAATCGATCCGGCCACCGACACACCCGCCAAACGGAAGGCGGAGCAACGCTCCGCCGAAATCGATGCGCCCAGTACCGCGGTGGATGCGCTGCGCGAAATCGAATTCGACCGTGAGACGGGCAAGCTGAGCGACAGCGACTACGCCGATCTCAAGCAGCGGTACACGCGCGAGGCGCTGGCCGAGTTGCGCGCGGCGGAGCAGAGTGCTGGTGTGGCCGCGACCACCGCCGCCGTCACCGCGCAGGCAGCGAGCAGCGCGGCAACCGCGCTCGATCCGGTGGAAGCCGCCATCGCCCGGGCCCGCGCCGATGTGCGCAGCTGCGGCGTGTGTGGTCCGCGTCCGGAGCCCGATGCGACCTACTGCTCGAGCTGTGGGCGCTATCTGCCCGAGAAGTGCAGTGCGTGTGGCACGAGCATCGATCTCGTGGGCTCGCGCTTCTGCAGCGGCTGCGGCTGCCAGCTGGCGGCGGCGTAGTCTATCGGCCGTTCCGATAGCGGCGCGGGCGCTTCTGAGTAGGCGGGACCAGCGTGTTGCTCAGGGCGAATCGCTCACGGCTGGCACACATCTGGTGCACAGGGCATTCCCCGCACTTGGGTGAACGCGCCGAACAGACCAGCGCGCCGAGCTCCATCAACGCCTGGTTGTGGGTCCACACCACGCGCCCGGTGCGCGGCAGCAACTGCTCGGCGATGTGCCACAACCGCTTGAGGCCGGCGCCACTCTTTGGGTCGAGCTCCGGCGCGAAGACCC
>DCZC01000071.1:0-4614 GCA_002331565.1 Gemmatimonas sp. UBA2094 | reverse complement strand
GTGTACGCCCCCACACCGGGCAGCGATCGCAACTCACCGGGGTCGTTCGGTATGACGCCGTCGCGCGTGTCGGTGACGTGCTTGGCGAGCTTGTGCAGATTGCGCGCCCGCGCGTAGTAGCCGAGGCCCGCCCAGGCTTCGAGGACCCGCTGCGGCTTGGCCTTCGCTAGCGAGTGCAAGTCCGGGAAGCGCTCCAGAAAGCGCCGGTAGAAATCCAGCACTCGCGAGACCTGCGTCTGTTGGAGCATCAGCTCCGAAATCAGGATGCGGTACGGATCGCGCGTACGCCGCCACGGCAGGTCGCGGGCGTGTGTGCGGAACCACGAGTGGAGCCGCTTGCGGAAGGCCGCGGCGGATTCCGACGGCACGTGGGGTACAGGGGCGGCTGACTTGCGGGCGGGCATGGCGGCAAAAGCTATACGCTTCCGGGCATCAGGTTCACCCCCGCCTCCAGCAAGGTCCGAACAAAAGCCACCGCATCGGCATTCGGCGGGAGGGAGGTGAGTGCCATCACCACGGCCGTTCCACTCGGCAGGGTTGTTTCCATCTCCGGCTCCTCGCAGCTTCCGAGACTATGCCCAAATCGACGAAACCGACTGCGCTGCCAGCAAGGCCGTCGCCGGCTCCTGCGCCGGCCTCCGATGCGCTCGTGGTCCGTGGTGCGCGTGAACACAACCTGCGCAACATCAGCGTCACCATCCCGCGTGACAAGCTCACGGTCGTCACCGGGCTCTCCGGATCGGGAAAGTCATCGCTGGCATTCGATACGATCTACGCCGAGGGACAGCGCCGGTACGTCGAATCGCTGTCGGCGTACGCCCGGCAGTTCCTCGGGCTCATGGAGAAGCCCGATGTGGACGCCATCGAGGGGCTGTCGCCGGCCATCTCGATCGAGCAGAAGACCGCCGGGCACAACCCGCGCTCCACCGTGGGCACCGTGACGGAGATCTACGACTATCTCCGTCTGCTGTATGCGCGCACCGGCACCCCCCACTGTCCGACCTGCGGACGTGCCGTGCAGCGACAGAGCCCCACGCAAATCGCCGAGCAGGTGCTGGCGTGGCCCGAGGGTACCCGCCTCGAGATCCGCGCGCCGCTCGTGCAGGAGCGGAAGGGGGAATTCCGTGAGCTGTTCGAGGGGGCGCGCAAGCAGGGCTTCGTGCGGGCCGTGGTGGACGGGGAGCTCATCGAACTCGCCAACCCGCCCAAGCTCAACCGTCGGCTCAACCACTCGATTTCCGTCGTCGTCGACCGACTGGTCGTGCGCCCGGACGATCGTGGGCGCATCACCGACTCGGTGGAAACCGCCTTGCGTCTGGCCGAAGGGTTGGCCGAAGTGGTGCGGTACGACGGGGGTGAACCCGTCACCGAGATGTTCTCGGAACGCTACGGGTGCCCCAACTGCGGCATCTCCATGCCGGAGCTCGAGCCGCGGCACTTCTCGTTCAACTCGCCGTTCGGCGCGTGCGAGACGTGCAGCGGGCTGGGCACCACGCGCAGCGTGAGCGAGGAGCTCGTCCTCGGCGATCCCAGCATCTCCATTCTCGAGGGCGTGGTGCTCCCATGGGGCGAGCCCGACGGCTACCTGCGCAAGGTGATTCTGCCGGGGCTCGCCAAACTGTTGGGCTTCGATCTCAATGCACCCTGGGGAAAGATTCCGTCCAAGGTGCGCCAGCAATTGCTCTACGGCATGAGCGACGCACCGCCGCGCGCGCGCACGGCCGTGAAGAAGGCGGTGAAGGGGGGGGCCGCGAAGAGCGCGGCCAAGCCGGCCGACACCACCTGGGAAGGGATCGTGACGCACGTGCAGCGGCGGTACGACGAAAGCAGTTCGGACGGCGTGCGTCTCGAACTCGACGCGTACATGGTGGCCGCGCCCTGCCCCTCGTGCGGCGGACAGCGCCTCAAGCCGGAGTCGCTTGCGGTGACGGTGCACGGCAAGCACATCGGTGACGTCGTTGACCAGAGCGTGGTCGACGCGCTGGCCTTCTTCGAGAGCGTGCCGGTGCGTGGCGCTGGCCACCCCGGTCTCGATCCGGGGATCGCCGGCCCCATTCTCAAGGAGGTGCGCGAGCGCCTGCGATTCCTCGTGGACGTGGGCCTCGACTACCTCACGCTCAACCGCAGCGCCGAATCGCTGTCGGGTGGCGAAGCGCAGCGCATCCGCCTCGCCACGCAGATCGGATCGCGCTTGGTGGGCGTGTTGTACATCCTCGACGAACCCAGCATCGGGCTGCATCAGCGCGACAACGGACGCCTGCTCGGCACGCTCAAGCAGCTGCGGGATCTCGGCAACACCGTGATCGTGGTGGAGCACGACGAAGAGACCATTCGCGACGCCGATTATCTCATCGATCTCGGGCCGGGGGCCGGCAAGCACGGCGGGGAGGTGATCGCCGCGGGGTCGGTGCAGGACGTCATCGATACCCCGGCGTCCATCACGGGCTCGTATCTGCGCGGCACCCGGTCCATTCAGGTGCCGGCGCAGCGCCGGAAGCGCGATGCCGCGCGCATGCTGTCGGTGCAGGGGGCCCGCGAGCACAACCTCAAGGACGTGACCGCCGAGTTCCCACTGGGATGTTTCGTCGCGGTCACGGGCGTGTCGGGCTCGGGCAAGTCCACGCTCATCACCGACATCCTCCAGAAGGCGCTGTCGCGGCACTTCTTCCGTGCGCGCGTGCTGCCCGGCGCGCACACGCGCATCACGGGGCTCGAGCATCTCGACAAGATCATCGACATCGACCAGAGCCCCATCGGTCGTACGCCGCGCTCCAATCCGGCCACGTATACCGGCATCTTCACGCCGGTGCGCGAACTGTTCGCCGAGTTGCCCGAGGCGAAGATCCGTGGCTACGGTCCCGGCCGGTTCTCCTTCAACGTGAAGGGCGGACGTTGCGAGGCGTGTCAGGGGGACGGCCTCGTGAAGATCGAGATGCACTTTCTCCCCGATGTCTTCGTGCCCTGTGACGTCTGCAAGGGCAAGCGCTTCAACCGCGAGACGCTCGAAGTGCGGTTCCGCGGACGCAGCATCGCCGAAGTGCTCGATCTCACCGTCGAGGATGCCTGCGGCGTGTTCGAACACCAACCGCGCATTCTGCAGAAGCTCGAAACGCTGCGTGATGTGGGACTGGGGTACATCCATCTGGGTCAGAGTGCGACCACGCTCAGCGGTGGCGAAGCGCAGCGCGTGAAGCTTGCCACCGAATTGTCCAAGCGGGACACGGGCCGCACGTTGTACATCCTCGACGAGCCCACTACCGGGCTGCACTTCGAGGACGTGCGGGTGCTGCTGGACGTACTGCACAAGCTCGTCGACCGCGGCAACACGGTGCTCGTGATCGAGCACAATCTCGACGTCATCAAGACGGCCGACTGGATTGTCGATCTCGGCCCCGAGGGCGGTGTGCGTGGCGGCACCATCGTGGCGCAGGGAACGCCGGAAGCCGTTTCGCGCGTGAAGGCGAGCCACACCGGTCGCTATCTCGCGCCGATGCTCGCCGTGTAAGGGTCCGCGGCGGTCAGGGAGCAGGCGGCGGTGCCTGCTCCCTGCGCCCTGTGTGGCCGGGTACATTGCACGCGTATGGTTTCCCTCCTCGATATCATCGGCCCGGTCATGGTCGGGCCGAGCTCCAGCCACACGGCCGGTGCGTGCCGCCTCGGTCTCCTGGCCCGCTGCCTCGTGGGCGGCACCCCCGAAAAGGCGCACATCGAGCTGCACGGCAGCTTCGCTCGCACCGGTGAAGGGCACGGCACCAACAAGGCGCTCGTGGGCGGTCTCATGGGCTTCCGTCCGGACGACGAACGGCTGCGTACGGCGCTCGAAATCATGGAGCGCGAAGGACTCGACTACCAGTTCGAGAAGACGTCGCTGGGCGACGATGCGCATCCCAACACCGTGCGCATCACCCTCGAACGCGGCGGACGCTCGTCGCAGATGGTGGGCGCGTCGCTGGGCGCCGGCCGCGTGCTCGTAACCGAGATCGACGGCTATCCGGTGGAGGTGTCGGGGAATCTCCAAACCATCGTGCTCGTGGCGAACGACGTGAAGGGATCGGTTGCGCGCATTGCCGGCATTCTGGCCGACGCCAACGTGAACATTGCCACGCTCAAGCTGTCGCGGAAGGAACGCGGTGGCGACGCTTTCATGGTGATCGAAGTGGACGAGCAGCCGCGTGAGGCCGTGCGCGATGCGATCCGCACCCTGCCGTGGGTCACATGGGCGTTCCGGCTGGACAAGGTGAGCGCATGACCGCGGGAGCACACTGATGTTCAGGAGTCTGGCCGACGCCATCCGCGAAGCGGAAGCGCAGCACACGACACTCTCGGCGGTGGCGCTGGCCGCCGAGTCCAGAGATCAGGGACGTCCCATCGCTGAAATCCGCGATGCCCTCCGGCGCGCGCTCGACGTGATGCGCGGGGCCGTCGACCGCGGTCTCGTGGGCGACCTCCGGAGTGCTTCGGAGCTGGTGGGTGGTGACGCGGCCAAGTTGCGTACCGGTCCCGACGGCCCGCTCGCCGGGACGCCGTTCCGCGACGTGCTCGCGCGCGCGCTCGCCGTGCAGGAAGTGAATGCGGCCATGGGCGTCATCGTGGCGGCACCAACCGCCGGCGGTG
>DCZC01000151.1:5207-5528 GCA_002331565.1 Gemmatimonas sp. UBA2094 | reverse complement strand
CATATCGGCGACCGCGGCCACGTCGTCCAGATGCACCCAGTCGGGCGCGCCCGCGCCGGGCGCGACGTCGCTCGCCAGCCCCGCCACGTCCGCATCCTGCGGCCACAGGAAAGGCTTGCCGTTGGCGGCGCGATGCACCTCGATCTTCGGGTGCCCGCTGCGCTTGAACCCCTCCACGATCACGAGATCGACGGGGGTGAGCTTGTCGAGCAATTGGGCGAGCGTCCACTCCGGCGCGCCGCGCAGTTCATGCATCAGCGCGAACCTGTTGGCCGAGGCGACCAGCACCTCGCTCGCCCCCGCCTGCCGATGCGTCCAGGA
>DCZC01000151.1:4626-5053 GCA_002331565.1 Gemmatimonas sp. UBA2094 | reverse complement strand
CCCCCCCCCCCCCCCCCCCTGCCGATGCGTCCAGGAATCCTTGCCGGGCGTGTCCACGTCGAAGGCGTGATGAGCGTGCTTGATGGTGGAGACCGAGAGGCCGCGCGCCTTCAATTCAGGAATGAGCCTGGCGAGCAAGGTCGTCTTGCCCGCGCCGCTCCAGCCGGCCAGACCAATGATCCTCATGTCCCTCACGCAGGCGGTTTCCAGACCACGCGCAGATTAGCCAAAGCCGCGCGCGTCCACAAAAAAGAAAATGGCCGGGCGAACCCGGCCATTCGTCAGCGCGTGAGGCGGATCACTCCGCCGGCACGGCGCGCGGGGGAACCTTGCCCTCGAGCTTCTTCTGCTCTTCGAGCCAGAGCGAATGGTGCTCCTTGGCCCAGTTCTCGTCCACCTCGCCGGTGCCCATGGCGTCGAACGCGCC
>DCZC01000151.1:3222-4423 GCA_002331565.1 Gemmatimonas sp. UBA2094 | reverse complement strand
GCCGATATAGGCGTGGGCGAGCATGGCGGCGATGAACACCATGGCGAGCACGCCGTGCACGTTCACCCAGAACTGCTGCTCAGAGACGAACGGGCCATCGCTGAAGGGGAAGAGCAGATGCCAGCCCGACACCGACATCACGAGGCCGCCGAGGATGACGATCCAGAAAATGCCCTTCTGGCCGGCGTTGAAACGCTTGGCCGGCGGATGGGCCCCCTTCACGAACAGGCCGCCGCCCGCCTTGAGCCATTCCACATCGAGACGGTTGGGGACGTTGTCCTTCACCCAGATGAGGAACATCAGCGCGACGCCCGCCATGAACGGGAAGGCCAGATAATTGTGCGCGATCTTGCCCCAGGCCGCGAGATTGGCGAAAGCGGCGTCGCCAAACAGCGGCGCGACGACGCTCTTGCCATAGGTCAGGTTGAGGCCCGACAGCGCCAGGACGATGAAGGTCGAGGCCGTCACCCAGTGCACGAAGCGGTCGAAGCCGCCGAAGCGCGTGACGGTGCGGCCGGAGAAGCCGCCGTCGATCTTGACGCGGCCGCGCACGAGGTAGAACACCACAAGCAGGCCCAGCATGCCGAGCACGGCGAGCGCGCCGATCAGCGGCAGCGTGCTCTGATGGAACGCGCGCCAGGTCTGGCCCTGCGGCTGGATCAGCGTGCTCGCGTTCTGGTCGGGGATGGTGATGCGTCCGCTCACCGTCGAGCCGGGCTTGAGCGCGTTGAGCAATTGCTCCTCCTTCACCGATTGCGCGGTGGGATTGGGAGCCTGCTGCGCGGCAGCCGGGGCGGAGGCGCAGACCGCCCCCGCAGCGAAACCCACGAACAGCGCAAGAGCGCCGGCGCGGAGAAAGTTGAAGGCCGTTTTCATCGGCTTGCTCTCTGTTTTCGATTGAACAGGCAGTCCGCGCGCGGCCCGCAAAGGCCGCGCGCTTTCACAAGGCGTCAAAGCGCCACGCCGTCCTTGTAGGCCGTCTTCCAGCCCCAGGCGCCCGAGCCGTAGCCGCGGCGAGTGACGCGCTCCTTGTAGATTTCAGCGATGATCGCGCCGTCGCCGGCGAGCAGCGCCTTGGTGGAGCACATTTCCGCGCAGATCGGCAGCTTGCCTTCCGCAAGACGGTTGGCGCCGTACTTCACATATTCGGCCTGCGTGAGATCCGCCTCGGGGCCGCCGGCGCAATAGGTGCACTTGTCCA
>DCZC01000151.1:0-2956 GCA_002331565.1 Gemmatimonas sp. UBA2094 | reverse complement strand
CGATGCACAGGTCCTTCGAGTGAAGCACCACGGCGTCGGCCGTCGTGTAGAAGCAATTCACCGGGCACACGGCCGCGCAGGGCGCGTCCGTGCAGTGCATGCAGGCCATCGACACCGAGCGTTCGCCCGGCAGGCCGTCGTTGATCGTCACGACGCGACGGCGGTTGATGCCCCACGGCACGTCATGTTCGTTTTTGCAGGCGGTGACGCAGGCGTTGCACTCGATGCAGCGGTCGGCGTCGCACAGAAATTTAACACGAGCCATGTGTCGCTCTCCTTACGCTGCCGAGATCTGGCAGAGGGTGACTTTGCCTTCGTGCATGCCCGTGACCGGGTCATAGCCGTAGGTGGTCACCGTGTTCACGCTTTCGCCGAGCACGATCGGATCCGTGCCCTTCGGATAGTTCCCGCGCTGATCGACGCCCTGGAACCAGCCGGCGAAGTGGAACGGCATGAAGGCCACCCCCTTGCCGACGCGCTCCGTGACGAGCGCTTTCACGCGCGTCTTCGAGCTGCCCTCGGGGCCGGACACCCACACCCAAGCGCCGTCCTTGACGCCGCGCGCAGCCGCGTCCGCAGGATTGATCTCGACGAACATGTCCTGCTGGAGTTCGGCGAGCCACTTGTTCGAGCGGGTCTCTTCGCCGCCGCCTTCGTATTCCACGAGACGACCGGAGGTGAGGATGATCGGGAATTGCTTCGCGATCCCCTTGTCCACCGCAGCCTTCTGCATCGTGAGGCCGATGTTGGCCATGCGGAACTGACGGCCGTCGTCGCGCGTGGGATACTTCGCCACGAGATCGACGCGCGGAGAGTAGATCGGCTCGCGATGCACCGGCACCGGATCGGGCAGATTGTAGGCCACCGCGCGCGCCTTGGCGTTGCCGTAAGGCAGGACGCCGTGGTCGAGGCAGACACGGATGATGCCGCCCGAAAGATCCACCGCCCAACCGACGTTGTCGGGATTAGCGCCGCCGATCGCGTTGATCTGCGTGAGTTCGGCCTCGGTGAGGTCCTTGTCCCAGCCGAGCTTCTTGAGCAGGCCCAGCGTGAACTCAGGATAGCCGTCCGTCAGCTCCGAGCCGCGGCTGTAGGAGCCGTTGGCGAGCATGCTCACCTGCTCCGTCGAGCCATCCGCCTTCTTCACCTCGCGCACGACGCCGAAGCGGGCGCGGAACGTGCCGCCGCCGTCCTTAACGTGCAGGTTGGTGTTGTAGAGGATGTGCGTGCCCGGATGCTTGATCTCCGGCTTGCCCCAGCACGGCCAGGGCAGGCCGTAGTAATCGCCGCCGATGCCGGGCTCGTTCGCGTTCGCGCGCAGCGTCACGATGTCGAACTTGCCCTGATTGGCCATGTGCGCCTTGACGCGCTCGGGCGACTGGCCGGAATAGCCGGTCGAGAAGCCGCCCTTGTTGATCTCGCGCAGGATGTCCTCCGGCACGGGATGGTTCTTTTCGACCTTGATGTTCTTGAACATCGCGTCGGCGAACCCGAGCTTCTTCGAGAGCAGATAGATCGCCTCGTAATCGTCCTTGGATTCAAAGATCGGCTCGACGAACTTCTCGCCCCACTGGACCGAACGGTTCGACGCGGTGCGCGAGCCGTCGGTCTCGAAGGAGGTGCAGATCGGCAGCAGATAGGTGCCGTTCTTGCGGCCCGAGAGCGCGGAGAACGTGGTGGGATGGGGATCGGCCACCACGAGCAGATCGAGGTTCTCGATGCCCTTGGCGGAGTCGCCCATGCGCGGAATGGTGTTGCCGCCGTGGCCGAACACCACCATCGCCTTCACGTTGTCCTTCTGGTCCACGTCGTCGGCCTTGTAATTGACCGCGTCGAACCAGCGCGTGGAGGGAATGCCGGGCGTCTCCATGTTCTGCTTCTTGGTGCGCGCCGGGCGACCAGCCTTGGCGGGCACTTCGTCGAAGCGCTCCACGAAGTAATCGTAAGGCACGTCCCAGACGCGCGCCCAATGGCGCCAGGCGCCTTCCACGAGGCCGTAGTAGAGCGGCAGCGTGCCGATATCGAGACCGAGGTCGGTCGCGCCCTGCACGTTGGTGTGGCCGCGGAAGATGTTCGCGCCCATGCCCGCGCCGCCGACGTTGCCGGTGGCCAGCAGCAGGTTGCAATAGGCGCGCACGTTGGCGGTGCCCACCGTGTGCTGCGTGCCGCCCATGCACCAGATGAAGGTGGAGGGACGCTGCTTGGCGAAGGTCTCCGCGACCTTCTTGAGCTGCTCGCCGGGGATGCCGGTCACGCGCTCGACTTCAGCGGGGTTCCACTTGGCGACTTCCGCGCGCACCTGCTCCATGCCGTCGACGCGCTGATCGATGAACTGCTTGTCTTCCCAGCCGTTCTCGAAGATGTGCCACATCATGCCCCAGATGACGGCGATGTCGGTGCCGCCGCGGAAGCGCACATATTCAGTGGCGTGGGCGGCCGTGCGCGTGAAGCGCGGATCGAAGACGATCACGTTCGCGCGGTTGGTCTCCTTGCCGGTCAGGATGTGCTGCAGCGAGACGGGGTGCGCCTCGGCCGCGTTCGATCCCATGAAGACGATCGTCTTCGCGTTGCGGATGTCGTTGTAGGAGTTCGTCTGGGCGCCATAGCCCCAGGTGTTGGCGACGCCGGCCACCGTGGTCGAGTGGCAGATGCGCGCCTGATGGTCGACCGAGTTCGTGCCCCAGAAGGCGGCGAACTTGCGGAACAGATAGGCGCCCTCGTTGGTGAACTTGGCGGAGCCCAGCAGATAGACCGAGTCGGCGCCGGACTTCTGGCGGATCGCGGTCATGCGGTCGCCGATCTCATTGATCGCGACGTCCCACGAAATGCGCTGCCATTGGCCGTTGACGAGCTTCAGCGGATACTTCAGGCGACGATCGCCGAACACGAGCTCGCGCGAGGCCGCGCCCTTGGCGCAATGGGTGCCGCGGTTGATCGGGCTGTCCCAGGCGGGCTC
>DCZC01000123.1:13580-29816 GCA_002331565.1 Gemmatimonas sp. UBA2094 | reverse complement strand
GGCGGCAACCGTGGTCTTGCCGGTGCCCGGGCCACCGGTGACGAACACCAGCGGGGAGCGTAGCGCCGCCACCGCCGCTACTGCCTGCCAGTCGACCGCCGTGGCCGCGGCGGGAAACAGGGCGCGGAACAGCGGCACCGACTCGTCGAGCTCCTGCGCCGGCGCCACGCCAAGTCGCGAACGGATCGCCGCCGCGAGCCGGCGTTCCGCCGCGAAATACCGCTGCAAATAGAGCCGCGTGCCGTCGAGTATGAACGGCGTGAGCGTGTGCGCGTCGTCCGAGCGGTGACCGGGCGTGGCGCACCGTCCGCTGGCGAGCAACTGCGCACCCCAGTCGCCGACATCGGGGAACAGCACCCCGCTCGCCGTGTCAGGTGACGACTGGCCCGCGTATTCCGCGAGGTCGACGCAACTGTTGCCCTGCGCCCGTTCCGCACTGACCAGCAGGGCGCTGTGATACAGCAGCGTGGCACACGCATCGGGCGCGCCGCGCGCGACGAAGCGCGCGAACGTCACGTCGATGGGCGATCGCCCGGTTTGCGGGGGCACCGTGATCATGCCGCCCCCTGCGGAGCGCCGTCCATCACGGCGCTCAGCGCTTCGATGAGCGCGCGCGACGGGCGGTCGGTGTACCAGCCGAGCCCCGTGTCGGACGGCCCGTTGGCGAACCCGCGCAGGAAGGCGTAGGCCGCGCCGCCGATGTGCCGGTCGTAGTCGTAGCCGGGGAGACGCACACGCAGGTACCGGTGCAGCGCCACCAGATAGAGATGGGCCTGGAGGGTGTAGTGACTCGCGTCCATCACCGACTGGAGCGCCCCCCGTTCGTACGCCGCGAAATCCGCGCCCAGCTGATTCGATTTCCAGTCGACGACGTACCACTGGCCGCGGTGTTCGAAGACGAGGTCGACGAAACCGGTGAGAAAACCGTGGACGCGCCCGGTGCCCAGCGTGCGTAGCCGGGTGGCGTACCGCGCCCCCTCCACGCCGCCGAACTGCTCGAAACAGCGCGCCATGGATTGACGCACCGTCGCGGTGTCGGCCGATGCGAACGGCAGCAGGAACTGCCACTCATGGCGCACCCGCTCCGGCGACACGTTGGCGAGTGTCACCGGCCACGGCGCCATGGGGGTCTCGAACACCGCCCGCATCATGCGCGCCGTAGCGTCGACGCGGGGATCCTCCTCGTCGGGTACCAGCTGGTTGCGCGTGAGTTGCACGGCGGCGCGTGTGCGCAGCACGTCGAGCGTGTCGTCGAAGCGCGAGCCTTCGAACAGGGCGTGCAGCACCGTGCCGGCGCGACGTCCGGCCGGAAACGTACGGAAGTCACTCGGTGGCAGCTCGTCGACACGCACGTGAGGGACACGCACGTCGTCCACGTCGCGCGAGACGTCGGCGGGGGCGGCGTGACTGCCAGCTGTCAGATGCGTGAAGCTGCTGACGACGTATGTGTCGAAGCGCGTACGTAGCGGCGGCTCGGCCGGGAGCGTGCGCGCCGCGAACGACGGCACGTGGGGCGCCGCGCTGCCGCGCACCACGACGTCGATCAATGTGCTGTCGACCACCTCGACAGCCATGCGTCGGTCGCTCTCCGCGACGAGTGTACGCACCACGGCGTCGTAGCGATCGCAGTCGGCCAGGAAATGCTGCGCCACGAGCGAAGCGCGCTCCGCGACCGGCGTGGCATCGAGCGCGGGAAGATCGGCCAGCAGATAGGCGAGCGCCGAGTACGCGGCGCCCTGTGGCGCGCCATTCGTCGCACCGACGGCGCCCCACCCCACGTACGTGCGATACCGCGCCCGCGTGAGCGCCACGTACGCCAGCCGGCAATCCTCAGCGAGGCGCTCCACCTCGGCTTGCTGCAACCGCGACGGGGAAACCGGCTCGTGGTGATCGAACACCACGTCGCCGTGTTCGTGCACGAGCAGCGGCCCCTTGGCGTCCACCGGGCGTCCGGCGAACAGCGTGGGACAATAGACCAGCTCGAATTGCAGCCCTTTGCTCTTGTGGATGGTGTGCACCCGCACGGCGTCCGCGTCGGTCTCGAGACGCAACTCCCGCACGTCGAGCTCCTCGGTGCTGTTCATGCGGTTGGTGCGAATCCAGCGCAGCACGCCCTCGATGTTCAGGGCCCGGTCGCTGGCGACAGCGTGCAGCAGTTCGATGACGTGACGGAGGTTGGTGAGCCGGCGCTCGCCATCACTGAACGAGAGGAATCGTTCGGTGACCTGACGCCGTCGCAGCAGCTCCTGCACCACCTGCAGGAAACCGTGCGTGAGCCACCACTCCCGCAGCCCCACGAACTGCGCAAGCAGCGTGTCCCATTGCGCTTCGCTCCCCGCCTGGGAGAGCTGAAGGACTTCGTGCGCATCGCCTCCCCACAGGTGGGTGGCAATGGCGGCACGCACCCCCGCCTCGCGGCGCGGCATTGCGATGGCCTCGAGCACGACCTGCAATTCGAGGAGCTCCTCGGACTGCATGACGTTTCCCAGCCCCGACACCACCGCGGGAATGCCGTGCGCCCGCAGGAGATCGGCGATCTCGACCCCCTCGTATCGGGAGCGCACGAGTACCGCGATGTCGCACGGCTTCCATCCATCGCCCACTTGCGTGGCGATATGCCGCACCGTGGCGGCGAACAGCAGCGCGCGGGCGGTGGAGAGGCTGGTGATCTTCCGTTTACCCGCCTTCTCCTCGGGCGGTACCAGCATCCAGTGCAGCGCGTGCGTTCCCCGGAGCGTGGCGGGGGCCCCGGCCTTCGGCGTGGCGCTGGCCGCTTCGAAGGCGATGTCCTCCTCCACGAACGCCTGGCCGCGCCGCTGGAACACGGCATTCACGGCCTGCACCATCTCCCCGGTGCTGCGATAGTTGGTGGCCAGCGTGTACTGCGGATCGGCTGTCCGCACTGCACCGAGGTACGCGTGCACGTCGGCGCCGCGGAAGGCGTAGATGGCCTGCTTTGGGTCGCCGATGAGAAAGAGCGGACGGCCGCGGAACGCCGTGGAGAAGATCTCGAACTGAAAGCGGTCGGTGTCCTGAAACTCGTCGATGAGCGCGGCGTGAAACTGCTGGCGAATGGCGCGCGCGAGCAGTCCGTCGGGGCCTTGCGCCACAAGCACCCTATGGAGTGACGCCAGTAGATCGTCGAACCCCAGCCGATTGCGGCGGCGTTTCTCTTCGAGCATCCATGCATCGACGTGCCGGAAGCAGTCCACACGCATGGCCTGCTCCACGCGCGTGACGGCTGCTCCCACAACCTCGGCCTGCTGCGCCACGGGCCAGGCATCCAGCGCCGCCGCCTGCTCCTTCTGGCGCCCGGACTTCTTGGTGGCGTGACTGCGGAGATTGTTCACGCCCAGACTGGCCCCGAGCGTGCGCGCGGCGCCCAGATTGCCGGCGAGCGCCAGGGCAATGGTGCGCACCGTGTTTTCGAGCGCCTCGCCGGCGAGACAGGGGGACTTGCTGTTCCAGTCCATGGCACCCACGTACTGCCGGAACGCCGTTTCGTCATACGCGGCTGCGAAGGTCGCGATGGCCTGCCGCCACTGCACCAGCGCATCGGCCAACGACAGATCGGGGCTCACGCGCACCGAGGTGAACCGCCGCCATACGCCGTAGGCCGATGCAAACGCGTCCGGCGACCACCGCGACGCCACGGCGAATGCAGCCAGCGTGTCGTCGGTGTAGAAGCGCGCGCGCCACCAGTGCTGCAGCGCCTGCCGCTGGAGTTCGCCTTCGTTCTCCAGCAACAGGGCACCGAAGGCGGTACCGCTCTCGAGCGCGAACTCGTCGAGAATACGCTTGCAGAAGCTGTGAATGGTGTACACCGCCAGCGTGTCCACCTCGGCGAGCGCCCGCGTGATGCGGGCCTGCACCCATGGGGCGTCGTGTCTGGCCGTGACGCTTTGCAGGACCTTCTCGGTATCCTTGTGCAGGCCGGACGGCCGCCCCGCGTACAGCGCCTCCGCCTGACGCAGCAGCGTACGGATGCGCGTGATGAGTTCGTCGGTCGCGGCGGTGGTGAAGGTCACCACGAGAATGTTGCCCACGCCGTCGACGAGCGGCGTGCCGTCGGGGTGGCGCTCCAGCAGCAGGCGGATGACGCTCATGGCGATACTGAACGTCTTGCCGGTGCCGGCGCTCGCTTCCACGAGCATGGTGCCCGACACGAACGGGCTTTCGTCGACGGCAAAATGCGGACGGGTCACGGTGCTCATGAGGCCGTCACCTCATCGAAGCGGGCCCAAAACCCGTCGGCGAGCGCCACGAAGCGGTGGGGGTATTCCGCGATGGGATCGCGGCCGCGCCACAACAGGTTGACGTATCCGTTGGCGCGGTCGCCACCGCTATTGAAGTCATCGGGCTCGCGGTGATAGGCGCGATGGGCCGCTTCCATGGCCCCGTCGCGATCTTTGCGCACCTGTTGGCGATAGGCGTACGCCGCCTCGAGGAAGTAGGGGAGCGGCGCCGACCAGGCTGCGCGCACGCCCTGCACCAGCAGATCGAGCAACGCATGCGCGTCGGTGATACCGGGGATGAGCAATTCGCCGTCCCGCGCGATGACCCGTGTGGCGACCGGGGTGGCCGCCGCGCAGCGGACGACATGAGCCACCCAGGCACGCGCTTTGTCGCTCGCCGTGAGATTGCCGGCGCGCACCCGCCACTGTTCCCCGGCGAGCTGCAGCGGGAGATGCCCGCGAATAACCCAGTCGGGTCCCTCCACGTCCACCGGCAGGGGATCGGCGAAGGTGGTGCCCTCGAGGCGCGACAGCATGGGCGCGGCATCCTGCCGCAGCACGTCGTACCAGGTGGTGCCGAGCGCCGCGACCGGCAGGTCACCACTGGCCACTGCCAGCGCACGTTCCCGCGACGGGTCACGGTGCCCCTCGAGCGTCCGCTGCACCATCCGCTGCTGCGCCTTGGTGCGCCGCAGGGCATCGACCGCCATGGGCTCCACGTCGTCGAGCGGTGGATCGTCGCCCGCAACGGTGAGCTGCAGCACCCGACGGCAGTACGCGCGCGCCGGATTGAGCCACACCTCGGTGAGCTCGTCGATGGAGAGCTCGAGATGCGGCGTTACCGGTACGGTGCGACCGGGACGCAGATCGCGCTGCAGGGTGATGTCGGGGACGTCGCCGGCGAAGAACGGCGGGGGCGCAGTGCGCTGCACGCTGCGCGCCACGCTGTCCGCCAGCCGGCGGTCGTAGCTGAACAGCCGCTCGTCTCGCTTCGGGCCCTTGGCGAAGTAGCGCGGGCTGAACGGCTGCAACGGATGCTCGACGCAGAGTCGCTTGCTGGGTGACGGATCGGCCGGATAGTGCCGGTCGATGGTGTCGAGCAACTCGGTCACGACGACGGACGGCGCGATGACGCTGTCGTTGGCCTGCGAGCGTCCCACGTACGACAGCACGAGGCGGTCACCCGCACTGAGGAGCGTATCGAGCACCAGTTGCCGGTCGTCGGCGCGCGGGTCGCGGTCGCCGGGGAGCGGATGCAGGCCGATGAGATCGAACGCCGCCCGGCGCAGGCGCCTGGGATAGGCGCGGTCGTCGAGCCCCAGCATCACGATGATGCGATGCGGAATGGCGCGCATGGGCTTCATGGCGCACAGCGTGAGCCCGCCGGTGAGGAAGCCGCTCGCCTGCTCGTCGTCGGCCAGCGCCTCGATGACCCAGTCGCGGACCACGTCGAATGCGACCGGCTGTTCGGCCGTATCCACGCCGGTGGGCGCCGCCAGCCGTTCGAGATCGCGTCGAACCCGATCGACGGTGGCGCGCTCGTCGGCGTCGTCGGCCAGCACAAGCCAATCAAGTGCCTGCCGCAGCAGCGGCGACCACGCCGCGAGCGGGCGTTCGGCGCGCAGCGTAGCGATCCACTGCACCAGCGATTCCACCCACTGCACGAAGGCCCCGAGCAGCTCGGTGTCCCCCACGAGATCGCCGGCCAGTGGCAGCACACCGTGCACCAGCGCGTCCACACGGCCGGTGGCATAGCCGGCGAGCAGACGATCGAGTCCCGTGCGCCAGCTGTTCTCGGCGAACGCCGGCGCGCCGTGCCACGACGCGCGGGTGGTGGCATCGTGTCCCCACCGGATGGCGGCATCTTCCACCCAGCGGGTGACCTGATCCATCTGACCCGGCGCGATGCCGGCGGCACGGCGCACCATGGGCTGCGCCAGCAGTTCGAGTACTTCGCTGGCCCCGAGCCGCGAATGCACCAGCTGCAACAAGGCCGTAAGCGCCACGGCCGGTGCGCTCTCGCGGGACAGCGTGCGATCGGCGATGCGGTACGGAATGGCGGGGCGCTCGTCGTCGGACACGCCGGCCACCCGCGCGCGCGGCGCCCCGAAGATGGCTTCCGCCATGGGGGCGTACTGCTCCACGTCGGGCGCCATCACCAGCACATCGTGCGGCCGCAGCGTGGGATCGTCGGCGAAGGCATCGAGCAGCTGGTCGCGAAGCACTTCCAGTTCGCGCAGTGGCGAGTGACACACGTGCACCGTGACGGAGCGGTCGTGCGGCGCCACGGTGAACGGCGTGTGCGTGCCGGTAGCCACCGAGCGCTGCAGATGCTGCAGCAGTGTGGCGGGCGGGGGGGCGTGCGCGACCGAGTGCGCGGCCGAACGCGCCGCTGAAATGTGTTCGACCGTGGGGGCCGGTGATTCCTGCAGTAGCTGACCGACGAGCTCACGGGACGACGCCCCGAACGACTCGAAGAGCGGATGGCGCGTGATGGCCGGCTGCCACCCGTGCGCCTGCGGCATGAGCACGTAGAAGCGGACGGGCACGAAACGCGCGACAGCGCGCAGCAGGCGCACGAACAGCGGCGGCAAGGTGGACACGCCGAACACCGACACGCGCGACGGCAGCCCGGCCGGCGCGTCGGTGACGGTCTCCAACTGCTCGATGGTCTTCACGAACCAGCGGGCGAAGTGCGCCGGATGCTCACCGCCGAGGAGGGTACGCCAGAGCGACGCCTGCCACGCTTCGTGCTCGCCCGCCCCGCGCGCGGCGCCGTGCTCCTCCCATGCATTGAGCATGGCGGGGCGGTAGAGCCGGTACTCGTCGAAGCGGCCGGCGATGCGGCGCGCCAGTCCGAAGCGCTTGGCCTCCGTGGCGTTGTGCAGAAAGGCGTGCAACGGTGCGTGTGGGGGCTCACGGAGGAACGCCTCGTCGCGCAGCAGCGCGAAGACGCGCCAGACCAGCGCCTGTTCCTCGAAGCGGGGGTCGATGCTCACGCCGTCGCCGGTGGCGAAGCGCCGGTCACGTTGCAGGGTGGACGCCAATTGCCGGCAGAACGCGGCGGGGAACGGCATGGCCAGCGAGGCCGCACATCCCTGACGGCGCGCGAACTGCTGGCGCAGCCACCGGTCCATGCCGAGCGATTGCACCACGATGCGTTCATCGTCGAACGGCGGCAGCGGGGCCGACGCCAGATCCTGCTCCATTCGGGCCAGCAGCGCCTCGGGCGCGTCGGCGGTGACCACGGACATCATCGTCATGGGCACAATCTGGCGGTGGGGGCTGACAGTACCAAAGGGCGGGGTAACGGCGGGGGAAACGGTGCTTTGTCAGCAGACTCGCCCTGCAGAACCCGCCCTACGGCAGCACCGTGTCCGCTGCGATCACCGCGTTCATCAGCACGTTCGCCCCGTTCGTGATGTCGTCCGGCCGCGAGAACTCCCTGGGCGAATGACTGATACCGCCGACGCTGGGAACGAAGATCATGGCCATCGGGGCGATGTGCGCCACTTCCTGCGCGTCGTGCCCCGCCCCGCTCGGCATGCGCTGATGTGACAGCCCGAGGGCTGTGGCACTGGACTCGATCACCGTAAGCAGACGCGAATCGGAGATGGCCGGCGCGCTGTTCACGAGCTGCGTGAACGCAAACTTCGTGCTCGTGGCGGCGCCGATGTCGCGCCCCAGCTGCTCGAAGCGCGCGGTGAACCGGTCGATCTTGGCTTGGTCGAGATCTCGGAGGTCGACCGTGAGCACCACCTGCCCGGGAATCACGTTGGTGGTGTTGGGCGTGACGTTGAGTCGCCCCACCGTGGCCACCTGGCGTCCCGTTTCGCTGCGGATGGCGTCGTTCACCGCCACGGTGAACTTCGCGGCGGCGAGCATCGCGTCCTGCCGCTGGTCCATCGGCGTCGCGCCGGCGTGATTGGCAAAACCGGTGATGGTGATCTCGAACCAGCGGAGCCCCACGATGCCTTCCACCACGCCGATCTGCCGGCCCGCCTTTTCGAGCAGACCTCCCTGCTCGATGTGCAGTTCGATGTAGCCGGCGAGGTCGCCTTTCTTTCGCACGGCCTCGGTGAGCCGCGACACATCGCCACCGATGATGCCGATGCCGTCACGCACTGTCTTGCCGCTACGGGCCACCTTGTCGAGATCGGCCGGCGTGAGGAGCCCCACGGCGATCTTGCTGCCGATGGTGCCACCCTCTTCGTTTTGCCACACCACCACCTCGAGCGGATGGCGCAACCGCACCTTCTGCTCCGCCAGCGAACGGGCCACTTCGATGGCGGCGAACGAGCCCACCGGCCCGTCGTAGTTGCCGCCGTCGGTTACGGAGTCGACGTGCGACCCGATGAGAATCGGCGCCTTCGACGCATCGGTGCCGGGCACGCGGGCGAACATGTTGCCCGCGGCATCGAGCCGCAGCTGCAGGCCGCTTTGCGCGAACAGCTCGCGCGTGAAGGCGCGGCCAGCGAGATCAGCGTCGGAATACGCCACACGGTTGATCCCGCCCGGCGTGCGGCCGATGCCATCGAACTGCGCGAGCCACCCGTTGAGCCGCGCACCGTTCACGACCAGCGGCTTCGACTGGAATCGCGCCGACGCGGACCGGATCTGGGAACCAACGACGGGGAGCGCCGCGAGGGCGGCGGCCTGCTGCAGAAAGTCACGACGATGCACGAGCGGCACCTCCCCGTCGGTCGCGGGAACTCAGAAGAAGAAGAATGAGAACCGCCCACCGCTCGCGCCCAGACTGCTGAAGCGCTGGTTCACGATGGTGTTGTAGATGGAACCGAAAGTATATCGAATGCCGATATTGGTGGTAATGCGGAAGCCTGTCTGCAGCGCCTGACGCTGTAGGAGAATTTCCTCTTCCGTGTTCCCCGCACGTGGCAGGTAGATCTGGTCGTTGATCCTTGCTGCTGAGCCGCCGATGTTCAGCGAGAAGCCACGACCGAGTCGAAGGTCCACGTTGCCGCTCAGTGTGAGGGCATGCCGGTTGAAATCGTGCAGGTAGTTGAGCCAGTCGAGTGAGACATTGCTCGAGCCCCACGATTGTCGCGCCACGTACGATGCCGTCGCCTGCTGGCTGAAGCGCGTTTCCGCGTCGCGATTGAACACGGTGGTGCGCTGGTAATTGTAGTGATTGGGGCCGACGTTGTAGAGGAACGTGAGCTGGCGGCGCGTCTGTTCGGTCCACGGGAAAACGTTGTACTCCACCGCCGGTTGCGCCCGGAGCGCCAGATCCTGGTTGAGGAAGTCGGAGTACCCGGCGCCGAGCTTGAGACCCGCCGACCAGTGCGACGACAGTGACCGCACGAGCAGCGAGTTGGCATTGTACGTGCGCTGCTCATTGGTGACCGTGAACCCGGGGCGGGTCGTCGTGGCGGGAATCTCGAAGCGCTGCTCGTTGACGTTGCCACTCAGGGAAAAATTGAGCTTCCATTTCTCGGTAGCCCGGTTGGCCGACAGCGACAGCGAGCCGTTGACGGACTGCTGCTGATCCTCGGCCCGCACGAACGCATTGAAGTTCGTCGTGTACGTCCAGAGGTTCCACTTGTCCTTCAAGTTGGCCGCCGACACCTGCTGCTGCACGCCGAAGGGAGCCACATATGCCATCTGCACACGGGACGCGATGGGCGACTTGGCCACGTAGCGCGCGAGGCCGAGCTTGAACACGCGGGCGAGTTCTCGACGAATGCGGTCGTCGGGGTCGTTGGGCAGCGTGTTGAGCACCAGAGTGTCGGCCATCCCTTCGAACTTGCGGCGGCCGATGAAGGTGATGGTGTTCTCGGTTCCCCCGCCACCGTTCGTCAATCCCGACACGAGGATCTGGACGTCGGCATCGAAGCGGTCACGCATCCAGTTCACGAAGTTGACATCCGTGACGATGAAGTCGCGGTCGCACCCACGAATGCGGCCTTGGCAGTCGAGAAAGACCCGGATGGCCTGCGCCTGCAGCGTGTTGGAATCGGGGGCCATTGCGGCCGGTCGGCCGGTGGTGCCGCCAGGGGGGCCTCCGGCACCCGGGCGTACGCCCGGTGGCGGCCCGCTCTGGGCACCGAGCGCGAGGGCCATGAGCGGAAGGGAGACAAAGCCGAACAGGGAACGAAGTGCAATGCGCATAGGCATGAGAGAACGCGGCTGATTGGTTCGGACTGGGTGGCACACAGCGCCACCGGCAGCTAACGCCCGCAGTGCTGCCGTGGTGCCCACGCTATAGCTTCAGCAGATGCGCCCGATCCTTACCCTCCTCGCCCTCCCGTTCGTCGCATCAGCGGCGGCGGCCCAGAACGCCGACTGGCCCGTCTACCACGGCAACGACGACCACACGCATTACAGCCGGCTGTCGCAGATCACGCCGGCCAACGTGAAGCAGCTCAAGGTCGCGTGGACGTTCGACACCGGGGATGCCTTTCCGGGCTCGGAGATGCAGGCCAACCCCATCGTGATCGACGGGGTGATGTACGCCACCACGCCCAAGCTGCAGGTGCTCGCGCTCGACGCGGCAACGGGCAAGCCACTGTGGCGCTTCGACCCGCAGAACGGCGCCCCGCCGACGTCGCGCATCCGGCACCGCGGCGTCGTCGTCACGGGGGACCGCGTGCTTTTCAACTATCGCAACCGCCTCTACGCGCTCGATCGCAAGACCGGCCAGCCCATCCCGTCGTTCGGGCGCAACGGCTGGGTCGATCTGCGCGAAGGACTCGGCCGCGGCACGGAAGGACTGTCGGTGAGCGCGTCCACACCCGGCGTGGTGTACGGCAACCTGCTCATCATGGGCAGCACCGTCCCCGAACAGTTGCCGAGCGCGCCGGGCGACATCCGCGCCTTCGACATCACCACCGGCAAGCAGGTCTGGAGCTTCCACACCATCCCGCATCCGGGTGAGCCGGGCTACGAAACGTGGCCAGCCGACGCGTGGAAGATTGCGGGTGGTGCGAATGCCTGGAGCGGGGTGACGCTCGACGCGCAGCGCGGCATGGTGTTCGCCGCCACGGGGTCGGCGAGCTACGACTTCTACGGCGCCAACCGGGTGGGCGACAACCTGTACGCCAACAGTGTGCTCGCGCTCGATGCGAAGACGGGGCAGCGTCTCTGGCACTATCAGGTGCTCAAGCACGACGTGTGGGATCGTGATCTGCCGGCGGCGCCGGTGCTCGTTACCGTGCAACGCGACGGCAAGCCTGTGGATGCCGTCGCGCAGATCACCAAGACGGGGCACACGTGGCTGTTCGATCGCGTGACCGGCGCGCCGCTCTTTCCGGTGGAGGAGCGCAAGATGCCGCTGGGCACGCTGCCCGGTGATCGGGTGTCACCCACTCAGCGCTTTCCGGTGAATCCGCCGCCGTTCGCGCGCCAGCAACTCACACGCAACGACCTCACGCGCCGCACGCCGGCCGCCTATCGTGCCGCACTCAAGACGTTCACCGAGTACAACACACCGCATCCGTTCACGGCCCCCAACGGCAAGGGGATCATCATCTACCCCGGCGTCGACGGTGGCGGCGAGTGGGGTGGGCCGGCCTTCGATCCGCAGACGGGCCTGCTGTACGTGAACTCCAACGAGATGGCGTGGCTGCTCAAGCTGGTGCCGCGGAGCGATGCCTCGCTGTACGGCGCCAACTGTGCCGGCTGTCACGGGGCGAACCGCAAGGGCTCGGCCATGGGTCCGTCGCTCCTCGACATCGCGTCACGTCGCTCGCGCGATCAGATCGCGCAGATGATTCGCGAAGGCACGGGGCGCATGCCGGCGTTCGGTGCCGCCATGGACGGCGGCGCCATCAACGACATCGTGAACTACCTCGTCACCGGCAAGGACGCGACGAAGGCCAAGGTGGCGGCGGCGCCGAATCCGTATGCGCTGCCGTATCGCACCGCGTACTTCGACATCTTCCTCGACCACGAGGGCTACCCGGGTGTGAAGACTCCATGGGGCACGCTCAACGCCATCGATCTCAACACGGGCACGATGGCGTGGTCGATTCCCTTCGGTGAGTACCCGAAGCTCGCGGCCCAGGGCGTGAAGAACACCGGGACCGACAGTTACGGCGGCGCCATCGTGACGGAGAACGGGCTGCTCATCATCGCGGCCACTACCTACGACAACAAGATCCGCGCATTCGACAAGACCAACGGCAAGCTGCTGTGGGAGGCGAAACTCCCGTTTGCCGGGAACGCGACGCCGAGCACGTACATGGTGAACGGCAAGCAGTACATCGTGATCGCCTGCGGCGGCGGCAAGAACGGCGCGCCCAGCGGCGGGACGTACGTGGCGTTCGCGCTGCCAAACGCCACCAACTGAAAGCGCATGGCTGCACTCTTCACTCCGCTCGCGCTGCGTGCGCTCACGCTGCGCAATCGCATCGGCGTGTCACCCATGTGCCAGTACTCGTCGACCGACGGGTACGCAAATGACTGGCACTTCGTCCACCTTGGCGCGTTCGCCACAGGTGGTGCCGGGCTCGTGATCAGTGAGGCGGCAGCCGTGGTGCCGGAGGGGCGGATCTCACCGGCCGACCTCGGCATCTGGCACGATGATCACGTGCCGGCGCTGCGACGCATCACCGATTTCATTCACGCGCAGGGGGCCGTGGCCGGCATTCAGCTCGCACACGCCGGGCGCAAGGCGAGCACGAAGCGGCCGTGGGACGGCAGTGGCGCCGTCGCACCGGACGATGGCGGCTGGGAGGTCGTGGCGCCCAGCGCCATCGCGTTCGCGCCCAACTACCCCTCACCCCGCGCGCTGTCACGCGAGGAGATCGCCGGCATCGTCACGGCGTTTGCCGACGGTGCCCGCCGAGCCGTGGCGGCGGGCTTCAAGGTGGCCGAACTGCACGCGGCGCACGGCTACCTGCTGCACCAGTTCCTGTCGCCGCTGTCGAACATGCGGACCGACGACTACGGCGGGTCGTTCGACCACCGAATTCGCCTGCTGTGTGAGGTCACGCGGGCCGTACGTAATGTGTGGCCCGACGACTGGCCCGTGATCGTGCGCATTTCCGCCACCGACTGGGCCGACGGTGGATGGAGCGTGGAGGATTCCGTGCGGCTCGCCCCGCATCTTGCCGCGCTTGGCGTCGACCTGATCGACGTCTCGTCGGGCGGTCTCGCCGCCCATCAACGGATCTCGGTGGGGCCGGGGTATCAGGTGCCGTTCGCGGCGCGCGTGCGCCGTGAAGGCCGCATCGCGACGGCCGCCGTAGGACTCATCACCGACGCGCACCAGGCCGAGGCGATCGTTGCGAACGGCGACGCCGACCTGGTGCTGCTCGCGCGCGAGCTGCTGCGCAATCCGCGCTGGCCGCTCGAGGCCGCGCACGCGTTGGGTGAACCCGGGCCGTGGCCCAATCAGTACGTGCGGGCGCGGAACAGCTGAGCGTCCCCCACGGCGTTCAGCCGACGCCGCCCAGCGCGCAGACGTATCGCCACTCGTCGGGGGTCACGGGCACGACCGATAGCCGCCCGACCTTGATGAGCGCCATTTCGGCGAGGGCCGGATCGGCCTTGATCTGCGGCAACGTGACCATGGTACGAAACGGCTTGACCGCCTTGACGTCCACCATGTACCAGGTGGGCATGTCGGGATCGCACTTTGCGTCGAAGTAGTCGTGCTTGGGGTCCCACGCCGTGTGGTCGGGGTACCCTTCGCGCACGATTTCGCAGATGCCGACGATGCCCGACGGTTCGGCGTTCGAGTGATAGTAGAACGCCAGATCGCCCGGCTTCATGCCATCGCGCATGAAATTGCGGGCACTGCTGTTGCGCACACTGTCCCAGCAGGTGGTCCGCTTGGGGGCCTGCTCGAGGTCCGCGAACGAAAACACGTCCGGCTCGGACTTGATGAGCCAGTAGCGCCGTTCGCCGGCCACGCGGGGCGCGAACACGTGCGCCCACGCGCCCTGTTCGTACGGCATCGACTTCGGCGCTTTCTTGACTGGCGCCTTTTTGGCCGGCGCCTTCTTCGCTGGCGCTTTCTCGGCAGTGCTCTTCCTGGCGGGCATGCGTACCAAACCCGTCAGTTCATGCAGCAGTTTCCGCTGCCACAGCCGCCCCTCGGCGCCCCACCCGGCATACCGCACGCGTCACCTGACTGACCGTGCGTGAACGTCACCAGGCCACCGGAGAGCACACGGCGCACCGGCGCCCCGTGCTCAGGGTGCTGCGTGAGCGGCGCGTCGGCCATGGACTGCCGCACTTCGAACCGTTCGGGCGCGGTTTCGGGCCCAGCGGGAATGGTCTCGTAGACGTAGATCGGCATACCGGAAAAATGATGCCTTGGGGCCGGATTTGGAACGAGCGCCCGGCCACCCCATGCTGTAGCTTCGCCCTATGCGAATCCCCTCCACTGTCATGGTGCGCGCCGTGTCCGCACCGGTGTTGCTGCTGGCACTCCTTGGCGCACCGGTCACGGCGCCCGCCCAGCAGCCCACCACCGCCCAGCTGATCGCCATCACCGACAAGGTGTTTGCGCCGTGGAACAGCACCCACACGCCGGGATGCGGCGTGGGGATCGCGCGCGGCGGCACCACGCTGCTCGAGCGGGGCTACGGCATGGCCAACCTCACGGGAGGCCGTCCCATCATGCCGTCGACAATTCTCGAATCGGGGTCGGTGGCGAAGCAGTTCACCGCGACTGCCGTCATGCTGCTCGTGGCCGACGGCAAGCTGCGCCTCGACGACGACGCGCGGCAGTACCTCCCCGAACTGCGGCGTTACGGACGCGCGATCACCGTGCGGCACCTGCTCACGCACACCACGGGGCTGCGCGAATGGAGCAATCTGGTGGCGTGGCAGGGGTGGCCGCGCGGGACCCGCGTTCATACCCAATCCGACGCATTCAAGATCATCACCGATCAGCAGGCGCTGAATTATCCGGTGGGCGATCACTACTCGTACACGAACTCGGGTTTTCTGCTCACGCGCACGTTGGTGGAGCGCGTGAGTGGTATGGATTTCGAATCGTTCACCAGCACCCGCATCTTCCAGCCGCTGGGACTTGCGAACACGTCGTGGCGCGGGGACTACACGCGCGTCGTCGCGGGGTTGGCGCAGGCGTATCGCCGCGCGCCAGACGGCTGGCACATCGACATGCCGAACGACAACGTGATCGGTGCCGGCGGCCTCTGGACCACGATCGGCGACTGGCTCAAGTGGAACGAGCATCTCACCCGCAAGACGCTCGGCAGCGCAGTGGTGGATTCACTCACGCGACGCATGCGCCTCACCGACGGCACCGAGATCGCGTACGCCCTGGGGCTGATGGTCACCCGGTATCGCGGGACGCCACAGATCGCGCACTCGGGATCGACCAACGGCTACAGCACCTATCTCGCCCGCTTCCCCGAACTGGGCAATCTCTCCATCGCCGTGATGTGCAACGCGGCGGGGGCGCCGGCCACGAACTACACCTATGCCATCGTGGACGCGCTGCACCCGGAACTCGCCAGGCCGGCAGCCCGGGACACGGTAGCCACCGATCATGATGCGCTACGCGCGTGGCGTGGGCTGTACGAGGACGGTCGCTGGCACACCATGTCGGTGATTGACACCGCCAGCGGTACTGTGCGGTTCAACGGGACGCCCATCCGTACGCTGCGCGATGGCACCTACCTGATTGGCGGACAGGTCGCCCGGCTGACCGTTGGCACCGACGGCCGCACGCGCACCATGCGCACCACGACCAGCGACGGCGACAGCGTGGTGCACAGCTGGCGCCAGAGCGACCGATGGGTGCCCACGCCCGCTGAGCTGCAGGCACTCGCCGGCCGCTATCGCAACGAAGAGATCGGTATGACTTTCACCGTCGCGCTCGTGGATGGGAAGCTCACGCTGAGCCCACGTCACGGTGTGGTCGAACAGCTTACGCCCACCATCCGCGACGCCTTCGATGGCGACGACAACGCGGTGTGGTTCGTGAGAGGAAAGAACGGCACGGTGCGCGAGATGCACTTCGGGGCCTCGCGCGTGTGGGATTTCGTTTCGGTTCGCCTGCCAT
>DCZC01000123.1:0-13405 GCA_002331565.1 Gemmatimonas sp. UBA2094 | reverse complement strand
TTTTCTTTTCGGTTCCCCTGCCATAATCCGAATCATCCATGATGTCTCCTGCGCACACCCCGGTCGTATTCATCACTGGCGCCGCCACCGGCATCGGTGCCGCCTGCGCCCGCACGTTCGCCCGCGCCGGCTGGCGCGTGGCCATCGGCACCCTCGCGTTCACGCAAGCCGACGCCGACGCCGTGCTGGCCGATTGTGTGGCGCTGGGCAGCGATGCCCTCGTAGTGGAACTCGATGTCACCGACGACGCCTCGTGCCGGCGCGCCGCATCACGCACGGAGGAACACTTCGGCCGCCTCGACGCACTCGTGAACTGCGCCGGTGTCACGCGCTTCGTGCCACACGCCGATCTCGAGGCGCTGCCGTCGAGCGAATTCGGGCGCACCAACGACGTGAACGTGATGGGCACGTTCCAGATGATTCGCGCCTGCCGTGGGGCGCTCGAGCGTAGTGGGCGCGGGGCCATCGTGAACTACTCCTCCATCGCGGGACTCTCCGGTGTGGGCTCCAGTGTCGCCTACGCCGCGAGCAAGGGCGCCGTGATTTCGCTCACCCTGTCGATGGCCCGCTCACTGGCGCCGCATGTGCGGGTGAACGCCATCGCGCCGGGCTATGTGGCCGGTGGATTGCCAAGCCGCGTACTCGAGCCCGAGGCATTGGCGGCCGTGGAAGCGAAGTACCTCGAAACGCAGCCGCTCAAGCGACTGCTGCAGCCCGACGAAGTTGCCGCACTCACGCTGTTCCTGGTGAACGGTCCCGTTGGCATCACGGGGGAGATCATCCGCATCGACAACGGCCTCCATCTCAACGGGTAGCCGCATGCACGACACGCACGACACCGACGCCGCAGTGGCCGTACGCATCGGCTTCATCGGCACGGGACTGATCGGGGCACCGATGGTGGAGCGGTTGCTCGAATGCGGCCTCGACGTCACGGTGTGGAACCGTTCTCCGGAGAAGTGCACCCCACTCCTCGCCGCCGGCGCACGGCTCGCCAAGTCGCCGGCGGCACTCGCCCGCGATACCGACATCGTGTGCCTCTGCCTCACCGACACGGCGGCGGTGCGCGACGTGGTGTTCGGCGCCGGCCAACTGGTGTCGGCGTTGCGCCATGAATCGCTGGTCGTAGATCTCTCCAGCATCGCCCCCGACGCGACACGGGAGATGGCGGCAGCGCTCGACGTGGCGTGCGGGGCGGCGTGGCTCGATGCGCCGGTGTCGGGCGGCGTCCCCGCTGCGCGCGCCGGACGTCTCATCGTCTTCGCCGGTGGTGAGGCCAACGATGTCGCGCGCGCCGCGCCGGTGTTCAGTGCGCTCGCCCAGCGCGTGACCCACATGGGTGGCAACGGCGCGGGCCAGCTCGCCAAGAGTTGCAATCAGCAGATCGTGGCGTGCAACCTCCTGGTGATCGCCGAGATGCTGGCCTTCGCTGAGCGCGCGGGTGTGGACGCGGCGCGCTTGCCCGCTGCGCTCGCGGGCGGCTTCGCCGATTCGCTGCCATTGCAGATCTTCGGCCCGCGCATGGCCACGAATACCGACACGCCGCGATTGGGCGCCGTGGGCACCTTCCGCAAGGACATCGCGCAGGTGGTGCGGCTCGCCGCCGACTGCGGCGCGTCGACACCCGTGACGACTGCGGCGCTGGCCCAGTACGAACGGGCCCTCGCGCAGGCGGACATCGGTGCCGACGCCGACGCATCGCGACTCATCCGCCTGGTGCGCGACGCCTCATGACGCGTCGCTTCCGCTCGAGCGCCATTTACGACGGCACCCTCCGCACCACGACGCACGCGTTCCTGCAGGCGCTGGGGCAGGACGACGACGAGATCCGCCGGCCACACATCGGCGTGTTCCACACGGGCGGTGAGATGAGCCCGTGCAACATGAACCTGCGCGATCAGGCACAGCACGCGAAGACCGGCATCTACGCGCACGGCGGCATGCCGCACGAATGCCCGGTGGTGAGCGTCTCCGACGGCCTGTCGGTGGCGCACCGCGGCATGCGCTACTCGCTGGTGTCGCGCGAGCTCATCGCCGACAGCGTCGAAGCGAGCACCGAAGCGCATCAGTGGGATGGCATCTTCGCCATCGGGGCCTGCGACAAGAATCTGCCGGGGCTCATGATGGGCATGCTGCGCTGCAACCTGCCCGCGGTGTTCGTGCACGGCGGCGCGGCGTTGCCGGGCCACTGGCAGGGGCGGGACACGAACGTGGCCGAGGCCTACGAAACGATCGGCAAGGTGTTGGCGGGCGACGCCACCGAAGACACGCTGCAGGCCCTCGCGCACGCCTGCCTGCCCACGGCCGGGGCCTGCGCGGGACAGTTCACGGCCAACACGATGGGCATGGTGTCGGAAGCCATTGGACTCGCGCCCATCGGGTCGAGCATGGTACCCGCGGTGTACAGCGAGCGCGCGCCTCTCATGCGCCGCGCGGCCGCCGCGCTCATGCGCGCCGTGATGGCGGATGCGCCGAAGCCTCGTGACATCGTGACCTTCGCGGCGCTCGAGAATGCGTGTGCCGTGGTGTCGGCGACGGGCGGGTCAACCAACGCGGCTTTGCATCTGCCGGCGCTTGCGCACGAAGCGGGCATCCGCTTCACGCTCGCCGACGTGGCGCGGGTGTTCGCGCGCACCCCGCTCATCGCCGATCTGCAACCCGGCGGTCGCTATCTCGCGCGCGATCTGCATCACGTGGGTGGCGCGGGGGTGGTGTTGCGTGTCCTGCTGGAGGCCGGATTCGTCGACGGGACGACCCTCACGTTTACCGGCCGCTCGCTCGCCGAAGCGCTCGACGCGGTCCCTGCCGCCGACGGCCGGGTGGTGATGCCGGTGACGCAGGCGCGCTCGCGCGACGGCGGCGTGACGGTGCTCACCGGCAACCTCTGCCCCGACGGCGCGCTGCTCAAGACGGCCGGTCTGGGAACCCTTGTGCACCGTGGCCCGGCGCGTGTTTTCGAGAGCGAGGAAGCGGCGCAGGTAGCGGTGTCGGCGCGCGCTTACACGCCCGGCGACGTGCTCGTGATTCGCAACGAGGGCCCCCGTGGTGGCCCCGGCATGCGCGAGATGCTCGGTATCACCGCGCTGCTCTACGGCCAGGGGATGGGCGACAAGGTCGCGCTCCTCACCGACGGCCGCTTCAGCGGCGCCACCCGTGGCCTGTGCATCGGGCACGCCGGCCCGGAAGCGGCCGACGGCGGCCCCATCGCGGCGCTGCGCGACGGGGACATCATCGCAATCGATGCGCGGCCGGAGGCGCGATCCATCGTGGTGGAGTTGAGTGACGAGGAACTCGAGGCGCGCCTGGCGAAGGTGGGCGCCGGGGCGCAACCCGTCCGCGGTGGCCTGCTCGAGAAGTACCGCGCCGTCGTCGGTCCGGCGCACCTCGGGGCCGTGACGCATTCCGGGCCGGGGTGAACGGCTCGACGGAGACCAAAGGGGAGCGGAGTTCACGGGGAAGATGTGCTGTTCCGCTCCGTGGCCCCCGTTTCCCCGTGGCCTCCGACGAGCTGTTTACCGCGGCGCCGCCGGCATGGCCGGCACGCACATCACGTACACGTGGTACCGCGTCTCGCCGGCGCCGAGCGATTTCGCAGCATCCGCGCGATCCTCGGCATCGGTCATGAGCATCGCGTCGCCGTACACGTTGAACAGGCAGTCGGCCTTACCCATGCGGAAACGCAGTGACGCTTCGTTCGGCGCGTCGTACGGCTCCGGTGTGCGCACCCAGCCTGCGGTGCGCACCCGCTCGTAGAAGGCCACGGCTTCCGGTTGCACGCCGCGCACGGTGCCGCCGGCCGCCGTGATGCGGCACCCCGTGAGCTTCCGGCGCGTGCGCCAGTCATCCAGCGTATCGGCCTCCACCACGACCGACATCTGCCGGTCGGTCCGCAGAAAGGCCGCCGCATCGGCGCAGAGTGGCTGCGCCTGCACCGGCGACACCGTGGCCACCGTCGTCAGAAGCACGAAGAGATTCATGCTGGTGAAACGTGCCAGGGGCCGCCGGTGTTGCCGCCCTCCGCAGCGCGGCTGCCGGTGAACGACCGTCAGCGACGTCGCCCGCCGCCGCCACCACGGCCGCCCACGACGATGGGCACGCCCACGTAGCCGCTGTACAGCGGTCGGTAGCCCCAGGCACCGAACCCGCCACCCCACGCGCCCCATGGGCCGTACGCGCCGGCGAACCATGGATCGAAATACGGATAGTTCGCGACGCTGCGACGACCCTTGTCGGTATCCCCGCTCACTTCGAGCGGCGCGACCGCCACCGACGCGTTACCCTGCACCTCCTTGCAGCCACGCTTCTCCTTCTCCGCCTTCGCCACGAGCTTGCCGTCGATCCACAGCTCCACGTTCTCCTTCGATCGGGACGTGAACTGCACCTGCTCGTGTGCCGCGAGTGCCACAGGGGTCTGCTCCCCGCTCTTCGTCACGCCCAGCATGGCATTGACGGTCTTGTCACCATCGTTGCGCAACACGAAGGTGTCGTCGCACAGATAGCCGAAGGTCAGCCGCGAAATGTCGGCCACGGCGCTGCGTTGCACATCGGCAATCTGCGCGTCCGCGCGCGTGGTGAGGCCGGCGGCCAGCGCGAGTGCGGAGAGCACGCGCCACGATCGAATCGATATGGAATGCACGGTATCGCTCCTGCCACGCGATGATGGCGGGATGAGGTCAGACGAGGCGCTGCGGCCCTGTGCCGCGCGCACTCGCCGTGTAGACACCGATGCGCTGCGACAACCCTATGCACACGATCGGCGCCCGTGCGGAAGTGGCACGCCTCGAGGCACTCGGGCGGACGGTGGGCTGAGCAGCTAGATTTTCGAGGTCTTTCCCACCTCAGAGGTCGTCATGTCCCGCCGTATTCCGATGGCGCTTTCGATACTCGCCGTCGCCAGCGCCTGCACGCTGCAGCGCACCAATCCGTCCGCGCCGGCCTTCGCCCGCTCGACCACACGTGCCGTTGCCGGTATGGCCGCCGGCGGCGACGAGCATCTCGCCCATATGAGCGCCGCCGACATGGCGGCTCCGGTTGCCGGCGTGCGCGTCGCTCAGGACAACCCCACGCTGCCGGCCAGCAACAACGGGGCAGCCGAACGCGTGAAAAACAGCCCGCGTCACGGCGAGTGGGTGAAGATCGCCTACGAGCCCGGTTCGTCGGACTCGTTGATGGCGTGGGTCGTGTATCCGTTCAGCAAGAACGCCAGGCAGAAGGCGCCGGTGGTCGTGGTCATTCACGAGATTTTCGGGCTCTCCACATGGGTGCGCGGTGTGGCGGATCAGGTGGCGGCCGATGGATTCATCGCCGTTGCGCCCGACTTCCTCTCGCGCGTGCGCGGCGGCCCGAGCACGGTGGAGCTCTCGGCCGATACCGCGCGCCGCCTCATCGCGGGGGTAAGTACCACCGAGCGCAACACCATCATCAAGGCGGCCGCGAACTACGCCATGATGTTGCCGAGCGCGCAGCCCAAGTACGCCGTGATCGGCTACTGCTGGGGCGGCACCACCACGTGGGCGCATGGCGTGAACGGCGGCCTCAAGGGCTTCTCGGGCGGCGTGGCGTTCTACGGCTCGCCGTATACCAAGGGCGGCACCCCCGCCACGGCGACGACCGCCGCGGTGCCGGCGTCGGTGGATGCCGACTCACTCGCCAAGATCACGCAGCCCATCATGCTGCTCAATGGCTCGAAGGATGCGCGCATCGCCGCGCTCATGCCGGCGATCGACTCGGTAATGAAGGCGCAAAAGAAGAGCTATGCGGGTGTCAATTACGAAGGCGCCGTGCACGGGTTCCTGCGCGCGCAGAACGATCCGCGTCCCGCCAATCGCGACGAAGCAGAAGAAGCCGCCAATCTCGCCGCCACCAAGGACGGCTGGCCGCGCACCGTGGCGTTCCTGCGCAAGCAGCTCGGCGTCAAGTGAGCTGACGGGCAGACGGCAGACAGAGGGAAGAAAAATCGGGCGCGCCGCAAAGCGGTCGCGCCCGATTTCCTTTTTGGCAGTAACGCCGTCCGCCGTCCTGCCGTTACCGGTTCAGCGTATTGTCCAGGAACGGTCGGTTCGTCGCCGTACCCGTCGACGGCAGCGTCATGTCACCGCGCAGCGTGATCGTGTAGACCCGCCCCGCGATGAACGACACCCCCGTACGCGTCACCGCGGGCGCCGTGGTGCCGGCGGTCCGTACGGTCAGCGTGTACGACCCCGTCGGGACGCCGACGAACGTCCCACCCGCCTTGTAGGCGGTGGCAGCGCCGATCGCCGTTTCCGCAGTCGCCGTGGAACTGAGCACCGACAGCTGCATCGGTGTCGCGTTCGGGCTGGCATTCACGAAGCGGATGAGCGCGACATTGTAGTCGATCGTCGCCGGCACCGCGTCTTCCACCACGAACCCTTCGACTTGCTTGGTCGTCGTGTTGTAGAAGCCGCTGAGGTACACCGAGTACGACTTGCCGTCCGCCAGCGTGGCCGGCACGCTGGCGATGGGCACGTCCTTGTCCACGGCCGCGGCGATGCGCCCCGTGAAGGTGGCAGCGCCGGGAGGAATCGCCACGTAGAACCCGCCGGCCGCCACGGCCCCGTACGCCACGCCCACCGTGGACTCGGTGCCGGTGGTGGACGAGATCGCCGTGACCTTCGTGTTGCTGTTGTAGAAGTTCACCTGCGGCGCATTGAGGCCGAAGTTGAAGAACTTCACCTTGGCGCCGGTCACCGGCGCCGTGATCGAGCTGATTTGTACCGCGTCCTTGTCACAGGCCGTCATCACGACGACGCCGAGCAGGATCGCCAGGGATCGAATGGGCTTCATCGATGATTACGGTTGAGTGATCCAGAGCGGCTTGGTATGGAAGTCGAGCGCCAGGCCGCCAATGGCGTCCAGTGAGGGCCGATTCCAGACGTACTCGGAGTTGTAGCGGGCGCGGATGCGCTGGGCGATCCGGCCGTTGTTGTCGGGATACAGCACCGCCGGCGTGGAGAAGCCCGGGAAGACCTGCGTGCCCGCGACCGGATCGAGCCCCGTGTAGTTGTAGCGCCGCATGTCCGTCCACGTTTCCACGTGGGCCCACGCCCACTGGGCGATGTACTTCTGCGACATGATGTGCCACATCCGCAGGTTGGATGCCGACGGGATGATGCTCGGGTTGGCGAGGAAGGCGCTCTTCTCGGCCGCCGTGATCGGCGTGACCGCCTGCGCGTCGTCGAGATTGCGCGCGTTCACGAAGTCGATGTGCGACGAGACCCCGTTCGTGTACGCGGCCAGCGCGACGGCGGCATTCCCCGACTTGAGCGCCGCCTCGGCCTTGATGAACTGCAACTGGGCGTACGTCATGATGGGGAACCGGCTCTTGTCGGCGAAGAGGTAGCGCGACGGTAAGCCCGCACCCGCCGTGCCCGCGTAGCCGAAGAAGTTGTTCGGCAGCTGGGCGGCCGGCGCACCGTTGATCCCCGAGTTCGGATCCCACGCGCGATACTGTCCGTCGGGCGACGGCGCGAGCATGCGCGAGAGACGGGGGTCGAGCGCCGCACCGTTCGCCGTACCGCCGAACACCGCTCCGTTCAGCAGCCCCAGCACGAAATTCGTCTGCCGGTAGCTGTTGATGTTGCCGCGCCGCGGCCCCCAGAAGTTGCCGTCGGCGTTGTCCGCACTCGTGCCACTGTATGGCAGCAGCGCGTCGTCCGCATTGCTCGTGAACGACTGATCCACCGCTGCAATCACGTCGGCCGGCTTGTACGACGACTTGTTGGAGAGGTGGTTCAGCGCCATGGCCTTGAGGCCGTAGGCGAACTTGAGCCACTTGGTGCGGTCACCCGAGTACACGCGATCGTAGCGCGACAGATAGGCCGCGTTCACGGCCCCATCGGTGCGCGAGAGGTTCTTGATCGCCTCGTCGAGCAGCCGCTGAATCTCCTGATACGCGAACTGCTGGGTGTCGTAATCGAAGGCGAAGCGCGTCTGGTCGAACGCTTGCTTGATGATGAGCTCACCATGCACGTCGGTGACCTTGAGCCAGCCCCACGCCTTGATCGCCTGGCCAATGCCCAGCAGGTCCCAGCGCTGCTCGGCTTCAGCCTTGGCCATCATGTCCACCAGGTTCTGGCCGATGCTCCAGTACACGTCGCGCCACAGCTGGCCGCCGTTGTCGCTGGTGGGGTCGTAGCCCATGCGGTCCCAGGTGCTGGGCGTGGCGCTGCCCGACGGCAGCGTCCAGTTCTGCGTGTAGCGGCCGATGAAGCGGCCGTCGAACTGTTCCGACGTCGCCACCCAATGCAGGATGGGCGGCAGATACAAGTTCGGCGAGACCGTTTGCGGTGCGTTGGGATTCTCGTTGACGTCGAGAAAGTTCTGGCAGCCGGAGGCCAGCGCAAGCGCGCCCACGGCAAGAACGCCACGGAGGATCTTCATGGTCTGGCGGGGCGGGGTGAGACGCGAGGCGGACATCGTCGGTTGGAAGAGTCGGCGCATGATCAGTACCCCAGCGTGATGCCGAACGAATAACCGCGCGGCATCGGGAAGTTGCCGAAATCGATTCCCACGGCGCCCGACCCACCGACGGCGGCGGTGTTGCCGTTGACGATCGGGTCGAGACCGGAGTAGTTCGTGAAGAGCAGCAGGTCGGTGCCGCGCACGAAGGCGCTGGCCCGCTTCGCCCGCATGTACTTGCTCGGCAGCGTCACACGCAGCGTGATGTCGCGCAGGCGCACCCAGTTGATGTCCTTCTCGATGAACAGCTCTTCGCTCATGCCCGTGTAGAAGCCGGGCTGCACCTGCGGGATGACCACAATCGTGTTCGCCGTCGGCGTGGCGGAGTTTTCCTTGCCGTCACGCAGCACGCCCGGAATGATCCGGGCCGTTTCGCGATCGAGCGTCTGCATCGAGAGCCCGCGCGTGGTGAGGAAGTGCTGCGTGGCATTGAAAACGTCGCCACCGCGACGGAAGTCCCAGAGCATCGTCAGCGTGGCGCGCTTGTACCGGAAGTTGTTCGTCACACCCATCGTCCACAGCGGCTGCCGGTCATAGCCGGCATCCACGAACGCGGTGTTGCGCACCGGCAGGCCCGTGGTGGGGTCGATGATGAGCTTTCCTTCGGTGTTGCGTAGATAGAACGTGCCCGTCATGGAGCGCGTCGAGAGCCCCGGCGCCACCCCGTTGCGGATGTTGCCGTAGAGCCACGTGTCGGACACGTACGACTCGGGGAGCGCATTGGGCAGCGAAATCACCCGCGCCTTGGCCTGCTCGTAGTTGGCGATGACTTCCCACGAGAAGTTCTGCTTGCGCACCGGGAAGCCGCTCGCCACGATCTCGACACCCGAGTTGCGGGTCTTCGCGCCGTTCAGGTTGAACAGGATGAAGCCCGTACCGTAGCTGCCGCGGATGTCGTTGACGATCTGGTCTTCCGTTTCCTTGCGGTAGTACGTCGCATCGAGGTTGATGCGGCCGTCGGCGAAGCTCACGTCGAAGCCGGTTTCGTACGACTTGGCGAACTCCGGCTTGAGGCCAAGGTTCGGCCCGGTGAAGCCGTAGCCGTAGCCGCCGCCCGTGGTGGTCTTCGACTCGAGCGACGGCCGGTAGGCGTACGGCCGCGCGTCCTTGCCCACCTCGGCGTACGAGCCGCGCAGCTTGGCCGTCATGTACTTGCCGATCGACGGCACGGCATCCGAGAGGATGAAGCTGCTCTGGATGGAGGGATAGAAGAACGAGTTGCGTTCGATCGGGATCGTCGACGTCCAGTCGTTACGGCCGGTGACCGTCACGAACAGATAGTCGTTGTAGCCGAGCTGCGCCTGACCGAAGGCGCTCACCAGACGACGCTGGGAGATGGACGTGCGGGCGAACCGCGTGAGCACGTCGGTGTTGTTGATCGAGACGAAATTCGGGTCGAGGAAGTTGCGGCCGCTTTCGGCGTTCACCGTCGACTTCGAATCGGACAGTGCATGCCCCACGAGACCGGAGATCGTGATGTTCCGGCCGAGGTCACGCTTGTTCACGTTGAACAGCGTCTGCGTGTTGATGTTGCGCGTCACGTCGACCGCGTTGTCGAGGATGCCGTTGTTGCTGAAGCCCACGGCGCTCTCGGGGTGCCGCACGATCAGGTTGCTGTTCGTGTAGTTGTCGACGCCGATGTTGGTCTTGAGGTAGCCCCAGGAAAAGGGCGTGACCGTCAGACCGATGTTCGGGTACACGCGCACATTGTTCGACTTGATCGAGTTGCGATTGATGCTGAAGTACGGGTTGTCCGTCTCGGAGTTCTGCGCCAGCGTGGTGATGCGGCGGCGCGTCCCCGCCGGCGAGAGGAAATCACTCGCCTGATCGGTCTGAGGCCAGAGCAGCAGGCCGAGCAGCGGCCCGTTGGTGCCCTTTTCCGGCTGCACGTTGTTCGCCTGCGAATACAGCACCGACAGATCGGCCTTGAGATACTTGTTCACCTGCGCCTGCGAGGCCCCGGTGAGGTTGACGCGGCCGAGCTCGGAGTTGGGGATGACACCCAGATTCCGGTTCAGATTGCCCGAGATGCGGTAGTTGATCCGGTTGTCGGGCGTGGCCCCGCTGAACGTCAGCGTATGCTGCTGGGACACGGCCTGCCGGAAGAATCCGTTCACGTTGTCGTAGAAGCGCGTGTCGGCCGCATACGGGGCACCGAAGTACTGGAACGAGCCGAGGGTCTCACCGGTCTGCGAGGTGGGGCCGTACTGCCGCTGCACCTCGGGCTGCGACCGCGTGGCGTCCATGCGCACCCAGTTGCTGTACTCGAAGCCGCCGGTACCCGGCACGCCACGCTTGGTGGTGATGACGATGGCGCCGTTCGCCGCGTCGATCCCGTACAGCGCGGCCGCTTCCGGACCCTTGAGGACCACCAGCGTTTCGATGTCTTCCGGGTTGATGTCCGCCGCGCGATTCGTGAAGTCCACACCGCGGTTGCTGAACGCCGTCGCCGAGCCGGGCGCATCGGACGCGAGCACGCCCGTATTGAGCGTCTTGTTGTCCAGTGGCAGGCCGTCGACGATCATGAGCGGCTGGTTGCTACCGCTGATCGAGCTCACGCCACGGATGGTGATGCTCGACGAGGAACCCGGCACGCCGGAGCTGCTCGTCACGTCGACACCGGCCACACGTCCCGCGAGGGCATTGATGAAGTTCTCGCGGCCGGTCTGCGCGATCTCGGCGCCGACAACGGTCTGCTGCGCACTACCGATGGCGCGCTTGAGCGTCGTCTGGCCGAGCGCCGTCACCACCATGGCATCGAGATTCGCGGCGGACTTCTCGAGGTTCACGTCGATGACGTTGGCCGTCCCGACCTGCCGCTCTACCGGCACGTAGCCGATCAGCCGGTACTGGAGGGTCTGGCCCACGGTGACTTGTATGGAGTAGGTACCCGTGCCGCTCGTGCGAGCCAGCGTGGAGGTTCCTCGCACCGTGACGGTTACACCCGACAGCGGTACGTTGCCGTCACGCGTCACGCGACCGGTTACCGTCTTCTGCTGCGCAGCGAGCGGTGCGGTCGCGACGACGATGCCGAGCATCGCCGCGGCAAAGCGTGTAAACATTGGGAGGGGGTTAGGGTAAGCGATGAGGCTACCTTACCCGTTTGCTCAATCGATGTAAAGCTGCGGCGTGCCGAGAGATGCAGAGGCCGCCCGCCGGCGGTATGCTTCGAGGCCCCGAATTACCGAGTCTTCAACCCGGACCCGACCGTGAGTTCCCCCGCGTACGCGCCGCTCCCGCTGCCGCACTGCCCTGCCCGCCTGCCGTCCCGCGTTCTGGTCACGGGCGGTGCGGGTTTCATCGGCAGCGCCCTGGTGTGGGCACTCAACAGCCTGGGGATCGAGCGCATCGTGGTGACCGACCGGCTCGGGCGCGACGACAAGTGGCGGAATCTCGTCCCGCTGCGGTTCGAGGATTATCTGGAGGCCGACGACCTCATGGCGCCCCTGCAGCGGGGCGCTCTCGGCACCTTCGATCTCGTGCTCCACCTGGGCGCCTGCTCGGCCACCACGGAACCCGACGCCACCTACCTGGCGAAGAACAACTTCGAGTACACCAAGCACCTCGCCCACTGGGCGCTTGGCAACGACGTGCGCTTCGTGTACGCCTCGAGCGCCGCGACCTACGGCGATGGCGCCCACGGCATGGCCGACACGGACGACGGCACGGCGGCGCTCACGCGGCTGCGCCCTCTCAACGCCTACGGGTACTCGAAGCATCTGTTCGACCAGTATGCGGCCGCCATGGGCGTCCTGCCCAACGTGGTGGGGCTCAAGTACTTCAACGTGTACGGCCCCAACGAAGCGCACAAAGGCGAGATGCGATCGCTGGTCCACAAGGCATACGGACAGATCGAGGACACGGGGCGCGTGCAGCTCTTCCGGTCGCACCGTCCCGATTTCCGCGACGGGGAGCAGCGACGCGACTTCCTGTACGTGAAGGATGCCATCGCCATGACGCTCCACCTGGCCATGACCCCGCAGGCCGGCGGCCTGTTCAACATTGGCAGCGGCGCGGCGCACACGTGGCTCGAACTGACCGGTGCGCTGTTTTCGGCGCTGGGCCGTGCCCCGCAGGTCGATTTCATCGACATGCCCGAGAGCATCCGCGCCAAGTACCAGTACCACACGCAGGCCGAGATCGCGAAGCTGCGCGCCACGGGGTACACGGCGGCGGTCACGCCGCTGACCGATGCCGTGCGCGACTACGTGCAGGGGTACCTCGTGGGCGATCGCCGACTCGGTGACTGAGCGTCGGCGGCGGCTTCGCAGACTGGTGGCCGGGGTGCTGGCGCTGGCGGCGTGCGCGGCACCGGCGTCGTCGCGGCAGCCGTTGCGGTGGGGCGGGGACGCCGAAGGGGGCGCCCCGTTCGTGGAAGCCGACCCCACCGATCCAGACAAGATGCGTGGCTTCGACGTGGAGATCGTCGAGGCCGTGGCAGGCGGCCTGGGCCGCACGCCGCAGTTCACGCAGGTGGCGTGGGCGTCCATCGAGCAGTCAGTGGCGCGGGGCGACTTCGAGATGGGCGTGTCGGGGCTCGAGGACCGGCCGGAGCTCCGGGCCCGCTACGCCGTGAGCCTGCCGTACTTCGAGTTCCGCGAGGTGCTGGCCGTGCGCGCGGGCGATCGGGACCGCTACCGCACGCTCGCCGGGCTGGCGGGCAAACGGGTCGCCACGCTGGGATCCACGATGGCGTACCGGCTGCTGCTCGAGGCGCAGACGCGCGACGGCATCGTGCCGGTGTCCTACGACGACGACGTGCATCCTTATACGGATCTGGTGGACGGCCGCGTGGATGCCGTGCTGCTCGACCACGTGATCGCCGAACGCGCCCTCGAGCGGCTGCGGCGCGCGTCGGGCGGCGCCACCGACGCCTTCGTGATTCAGCCGGGCGCCGTCGCACGCGGCGCGTACGTGGCGGTGTTCG
>DCZC01000132.1 GCA_002331565.1 Gemmatimonas sp. UBA2094 | reverse complement strand
CGCGGTGGCGCCGCGCGACAGCGCCGTCGCCGCTGCGCCGGCACGTATCGACTTTGACGGGCTGCAGCAGCGTATTGTGGTGGTTCCGGGCATCGTGGAGCGCGACTACACCGCCCTCGTCGCGGGTCCCGCCGGAACCGTGTTCTTTCTCGAAGCGGTGCCGGCCACGGGCACGGCCGGTGGCCCGGCAGGCGGCAGCGCGCTGCATCGCTTCCAGCTCGCCACACGTCGGGCGCAGTTGTTCGTGAGCGGCGTGGCGCAGTACACGGTGAGTGCCGACGGCCGCAAGCTGCTCTATCGCACGGGGGGACAGAACGGCGCCTTGTATCTCGTCGACGCCGACAAGACGGTGCCGCAGGCAGGCACCGGCCGCCTGCCGGTCACGCTGCGCGCCTACATCGATCCGCGCGAGGAGTTCAAGCAGATCTTCAACGAAGGGTGGCGCAACCAGCGCAACAACTTCTACGTGAAGAATCTGCACGGCACCGACTGGGCGGCGGTGAAAAAGATGTACGAGCCGCTGCTGGCACACGTGAATCACCGCGCCGATCTCAACTACCTCATCGACAACATGGGAGCGGAGACGGCCATCGGGCACTCTTATGTGCGCGGCGGTGATTTTCCCGAGGTGCCCAACGGCACGGGCGGGCTGCTGGGTGCCGACTTCTCCGTGGAGGGTGACCGGTACCGTATTGCGCGTATCTACGACGCCGAGAGCTGGAACCCCGAGTTGCGGTCACCGCTCGCGGCGCCGGGCGTCAACGTGTCGCGCGGTGATTTCATTCTGGCGGTGAACGGGGTGGAGCTGCGCGCGCCCGACGACATCCATCGCCTGCTCGATGGCACGGCCAACCGCCAGACGGTGCTCACCGTGAACAGCCGCCCCGACATGCAGGGGGCACGGCAGATCACCGTGGTCCCCGTGGCGAGCGAGCAGGGGCTGCGCACGCGCGCCTGGGTGGAAGCCAACCGCCGCTACGTGGACAGCGTGAGCAACGGCAAGCTGGCGTACGTGTATCTCCCCAACACCGGCGTGCCCGGGTACACGAGCTTCAATCGCTACTACTTCGCGCAGCAGGATCGGCAGGGCGTGGTGGTGGACGAGCGCTACAACGGCGGCGGTTCGGCGGCCGATTACATCGTGGACCTGCTCGGCCGCGACTACGACGGCTACTTCAACAATCCCGTGGGGGATCGCTACCCGTTCACCAGTCCGGCCAACGGCATCTGGGGGCCGAAGGTGATGATCATCAACGAAATGGCGGGCTCGGGCGGCGACCTCATGCCGTACATGTTCAAGCGCCGCAAGCTCGGCCCGCTGGTGGGCGCGCGCACGTGGGGCGGGCTCGTGGCCACCACCGATACGCCGCCCTTCGTCGACGGCGGCAGTATGATCGCGCCGCGCTTCGGTTTCTTCTCGCGCGACGACAAGTTCGCGGTGGAGAACGAGGGCGTGGCCCCCGACATCGACGTAGAGAACTTCCCCCGCGAGGTGATCGCGGGGCGTGATCCGCAGCTCGAACGCGCCGTGCAGGAGGCGCTCCGGCTGCTCTCCACGTACAAGGACAACCGCGCCAAGGCCGAGCCCGCGGCGCCGGTGTGGGGCAAGCGCGGACGCTGATGACACCCAATCCGCGTATCGTCAATCGCAAGCTGCACCGGTGGGGGGCAATCGCTACGGCGTTGCCCTTTCTGCTGGTGATTGCCACGGGGCTGCTGCTGCAGCTCAAGAAGCAGCTCCCCTGGGTGCAGCCGCCCGAGCAGCGCACGAGCAACACGGTGCCATCGGTCACGATGCCGCAGCTGCTGGCGGCGGCACAGGCGGTCCCACAGGCAGGAATCCGCTCATGGGACGACATCGAACGGGTGGATGTCCGTCCGTCCAAGGGAATCGCCAAGATCATCGGCAACAGCCGCTGGGAATTGCAGGTGGATCTCGCGTCGGGGGCGGTGCTGCAATCCGCCTATCGCCGCTCCGATCTCATCGAGCAACTGCACGATGGATCGTGGTTCCACGACGCGGCCAAGCTGTGGGTGTTTCTGCCGTCCGGCTTCATCGTGCTGGGGCTTTGGGGTACAGGCATCTATCTGTTCGTGCTGCCGTACCTCGCCCGGGCGCAAAAGCGGAAGCGCGAGCCGTGAGCGTCTGATCGCGTGACACCGATGTATCCGTCGGGCGTGCAGACGCGAGGCAAGGACGTGCTGCGCTGGACGATCGAGCGCACCCGCCGGCGGTTGCCCAGACCGCCGGCGCAGCCCATTCGTGGGGTCGCGCCCGATCTGGCGTTCCTGCACGGCAATCGCACGCAGCCGGCGTATACCTGGATCGGCCATTCGTCGGCGCTATTGCAGATGGGCGGGGCCAATCTGTTGCTCGATCCCGTGTTCAGCCGCACCGCGTCGCCGTTTCGCTATCTGGGTCCACGCCGGCATCAGCCGCCCGGGCTCATGCCGGAGCAGTTGCCGCCGGTGGACGCCGTGCTGCTCACGCACAACCACTACGATCATCTCGATCGCCCATCGGTGCGCGCGGTGGCGCGCCAGGCCGGCGGGGCCCCGCGCTACTACGTCCCGCGCGGCACCGAGGTCTGGTTCGCCCGCAATCTGCCGCGCGTGCGGGGCGCCGTGCCGTACATCGAAGCCCTCGACTGGGACGCAGTTACTACGCTCGACGCGGGGCAGGGGCGTATCGCCCTGCATTTCCTTCCGGTGCAGCACTGGTCCAACCGGACGGGTTTCGATCGCAACGCGTCACTGTGGGGCAGCTGGGCGCTGGTGCACGAGCGGTTCCGCTTCTGGTACTCGGGTGACCTTGGCTATTCGCACGAGCCAAGGCGCATCGGGGCGCGGTTCGGTGCCTTCGATGCCGCCGCCATTGCCATCGGGGCCTACGAACCGCGGTGGTTCATGCGGTCGCAGCATGTGAATCCCGACGAAGCCGTGCAGGTGATGCTCGACGTGGGCGCGAAGCTGGCCATCGGCGTGCACTGGGGCACCTTCTCGCTCACCGACGAGCCGCTCGATCAGCCGCCTCGTGATCTCGAGCGGGCCCTGGATGCGCGGGGTATAGAGCGCGAGCGATTCGTGGTGCTGAAACATGGCGAAACGATGCGATTTCCCGCTGGGGATAATCGCACCCACCCATGACCCTGAACACACGACCCTTCACGTTGAACGGGCGTGCCGCCAGTCGCGCACACGAACATCGCGTGGTCGACTGACCGTGATTCCCGTTCAGGGTCGAGGGCCGTGGGTGGAGGGTTGTGGGTGGGTGTATTTCCCGAGATACACCAGCAACGGCGGGCAACCCATCAGCAACGTCGCCGGCCACCACACCATGCTGCGCCCAGTGCGTCTGAGGTCCTGCCACAGCCACGTGAGCGCCACGGCCGTGAAGACGCCCATGTCGTTCCAGGCCATGAACACCATGGGGTCCTGGCGCAGGGTCGTCCACGCGTGCGCCAGGCCGGCGCTCACGGTACCGTGCTGCTGCATCCACGCGTAGAACGACCACTGTTCGTAGGCGAAGAACAGCGCGGCGGCAGAGAAGAGCAGCGTTTTGCGCATCACCCCGGTGGCCGCTCGTACTGCTCCGTGGGCAGCGCGAACGCCTTCTTGAGCTTCGCGTCACCGTCGTTGCCCGTCACGCGCTGCGCGATGTACTCGCCGATCACGGGGCCGAACTTGAAGCCTTCGGCCTGTCCGAGCCCCGCGATCCACGCGTTGGTGGTGTCGGGTACGTGATCCACGATGAAGTTCTGGTTGACGCTCGACTCGTAGTGGCACGCCCGCGTTTCCAGCAACGGGGCGTTGGCGAGCAGCGGGAACCGCGCCGCGAGAAAGCGACGGGCGCCGTCCACGCGATCCTGGTTGGTCCAACGCGGGCTCAGATCGGGATCCTGCAGGAGCGGATCGGCCGGCCCGGCGGGCTGCGGTGCCGGAGCAGGGGCGCCGGCCGCGACCGGCGGCGCAATCGCACCACGCACGCGGAAGCCGCGACTGTCCGTGGGGAGCATGGGCCACCCCGTCACGCCCGGAAAGTTGAAGCTCGGCAGATTGGGGAAGGTGAAACGCGTGTCGCCCACCGGGACCCCGAAGTAGAGCGCGTGGCCGATGGGAATCCGCGCGCGGTTCTCCATGTACGGGAACAGCTTGCGCAGCCACGGACCGCAGGCGAACACGTAGCTGTCCCCGCGGATCACCGTGCCGTCGTCGAGCACCACGCCGTCCATCCTGCCGTTCACGATGGGGCCCGGGCGCACGCGCCCGATCACGAGATTCGCGCCCAGCTTCTGCGCGGCCGACGCCACGGCCTGCGTGGCGGCACGACAGCGGGCCACGCCGGCATCGGGCTCGGTGATCGCCACCGTGATGTCGTCGGCCTTGATCACCGGCCACCGCTTGCGTGCCTCGTCGCCGCTCAACACCTCGTGCGTGACGTTGTTGGCCTTCCACAATTCGATGGTCTTCGTGATGAAGGGCTCGCGCGTGGCGCGCATGATGACGTCGCCCGTCTCGAAGAAGAACGTGCTGCGGAACTGCGGGCCCCACTCCTGATTGAACAGCTTCCAGCGCGCGATGGCCGTGCGCGCCCACGGCGTCCAGAGCTCGCCGGTGGCGCGATCACCGTAGGACGACCGGATGCCGCGCGTCTCGTCGCCGCTGGTACTGCGCGAATTGCCGGGGCCGTACTGATCGATGAGCGTGACGCGCACCCCGCGCTTGCGCAGGTGATACGCCGTCCATCCGCCCCAGGCACCGGCGCCGATCACGACAACGTGCTGGCCACCGCCCGTCGCGGCCTTCGCGTCGCTGACGCCGCGGGCCGGAGCAGCCGGGAACGCCACCGGCGGGGCACAGCCGGCGGCGAGGAGTGCGCCGGCGCTGCCGGCCAACTTGAGGAAGTCACGACGCGGGACGGCGTCGTGCATGACGAGGGGCGAGTCGTCCGTAGACGGCGGCGAGGGCGGCACATCGGCCCGTTCGGGAACATCCGGGGTAACAGAAGCGTCCATCCGCCGAAAATGTCGCTCACGACGCGCCCCCGCAATGCAACGGGTGCGGCACGAGTGACCGAATTCCCGGTTCGCCGACTTGCCAGCGAAGCGCCTCCCTCGCACGTTCATCAGCCATGTCCCGCTCATTCCGACTTCCCGGTGTTCTCCTGCTCGCCGTTGTCGCGGCAAGCGTCTCGGCCGCCGTCCGCACCACCGCCCAGCAGCCACTGCCGCAGGGCCACGCGGTGCGCCACGGTGCCGACACCATTCCCATCTACAGTGACTCTCAAGCCACGGCCGGTCAGGCGGTGTGGACCAAGACCTGCTCCGAGTGCCACGAGTCGAAGGACGTGACCGGGGGCGACTTCCGGACGAAGTGGGCCGGGCAGCCGGTGTTCACGCTCTTCGAGCAGATCCGCACGACGATGCCCGACGGCAATCCGGGCTCGCTCCCCAAGGAAGACTACGCGGCTGCATTGGCGTACATCCTCAAGCTCAACGGGCTCACCCCGGGCGCGGCGCCGTTCGTCGCGGACTCGGCGGCGCTGGCCGGGGTGAAGCTCATCCTGCCGCCGGCGCCGTCAGGGTACTGACGCGCGCACGCCGGTACGGCGTCGTTCGAGCGGGTCCGCGCCGGTGCGCGGGCCCGGTTTCGTTTTCGGAGACGGGATGAATTGCCTGAGGATACCCGTCCCGATGACGCGGCCCTGCACTACGTATGGGCCCGTGTGTTCGTTGGCGATGGCGTGCCGACAGGCCCACGAGAGGGATTTCCCCACGAAATCGTGGGACGTTCCCCGAAAAAGTATTGACAGTTCGGACCGGCGGGCGTAGCGTCTGCCCCGGTCCATCACGACCCGGGGAACGCCGTTCTCTCCCCCGACAGTTCCCGCCACACCGCGCTGCACCTCGGTGCACGACACCCCACGGTTTCCCGCCGTTGGTGCGCGACCATCCGCGCACGCCGCCGGGGCGACAGCCGTAGCAGTCCTCACAACGAGTAAAGACCGAACGGTTTCACGCGAGTGGCCCGTTCGTGCACGAGAGTGACACGATCGAAACCAGCTGCACTCCGGGGGCCACGAGGCTGCCCGGAGGGCCGTCGTCGCGTTTCGGGGTGTCATGGCCGGCCACAACATCGGGTGGTCGGTAGGTGATCCTGATACGGGGAGTCACGAGATGCGATTGTTCGTTCCTGCTGCGTCCGCACGTGGCGAGCGAAGCGGCCCACAGCTCTGCTGTGCGACGCCGCGACGCACGTCACCACTTGTCAACACGGCCTCCATGCCGCTGCTGCGCCGACTCCTTACCCCGGCGCTCGCGCTTCTTACCGTGGCCGGGTCGATCGCACCCAGTGCGCTCCAGGCGCAGGCGGCGGGCGGAACGGTCGTGGGGCGCGTCACTGATGCCGCCACCGGGCAGCCCATCCAGCAGGCGCGCGTGCTCGTGCAGGGGACGCAGGTCGGGTCCCTCACGGCCGAAACGGGCCGCTACTCGCTCCGCGTGCCCACCACGGGCGCCATGGTCCTCGAGATCAGCCGCATCGGCTACGAGGCCAAGCGTATCAATATCAACGTCACCGCCGGCGCGCCCATCACGCAGGACGTGGCGCTCTCGCAGGCGGCGTTTTCGCTGTCGGCCGTCGTCACCACGGTGACCGGTCAGCAGCGCAAGGTGGAACTTGCCAACGCCACCGCGCAGATCAACGTGGCGGAGAAAATCGCTGAATTGCCCGTGTCCAACATGGGCGGACTGTTGTCGGGCCGTACGTCGAGCGTACAGGTCGTGCAGACCGGCGCCACCGGCACCGGCTCGCGTATCCGTATCCGCGGCCAGAACTCCTTCTCGCTCTCGAACGACCCCATCGTCGTCATCGACGGCGTGCGCGCGAGTTCGCAGACGAACAACGCGCTTGGCGTCGGTGGCTCGGGTCCGTCGCGACTCGATGACATCAACCCGGCCGAAATCGAGAGCATGGAGATCGTGAAGGGCCCCTCGGCCGCCACGCTCTACGGCACCGAAGCCGCCAACGGCGTGATCGTCATCACGACCAAGCGCGGCAAGTCGGGCAAGACGAAGTATCAGATCGGTACGGAAAACGGCCGCATCGACAACACGGCTGTGTATCCCGACATGTGGACGCTCTGGGGCCGCACGACGGCGGCGCCGACGGTGTCCAGCCCGTGCCTCCTGACGGCGGTGGCATCGGGAGCTTGCACCAGCGTTGACTCCCTCTCGCACGGCAATGTGCTCAACGATCCGCGGCTCACGCCGATCGGTGACGGCAGCCGGCAGCAGTACAACCTGCAGGCGTCGGGTGGTAACGATCGCGTGCAGTTCTTCGTCTCTGGCCAGACCGAGGGCGAAACGGGCATCTACAAGCTCCCCGACCTCGAAGTCACGCGCCTGAAGGAGCGCCGAGGCGTGAGCGAGCTGCCGTCGAGCCTCATGCGTCCGAACGCGCTGGCGCGCAACAGCTTCCGCGCGAACGTGAACGCCGAGCTCCGCAAGGGCCTGTTTGTGCAGGCCTCGTCGGGCTACGTGAACAGCGATCTGCGTCTCCCGCAGAACGAAGACAACTCGAACGGCCTGATGGTGGCCGCCCTCGGCGGCCCGTGGCGCGGCGACCTGCGCGACGCGCAGGGTGATTCGCTGCGCGGGTACCGCTCGTTCATGATGGGTGACGTGCTGGCGCAGACCACCACCCAGGCGATCAACCGCTTCATCAACAGCATCTCCGCCCAGTGGTCGCCGACGTCGTGGCTCGCCACCCGCGCGGCCATCGGCTCCGACTTCACCAATCGCAACGACCTGTTCATTGCGAAGGTCGGTGAAGGCCCGGCCACCGGCACGGTGCGCACCGGCAACATCACGAGCTCGCGCGTCGACCTGAACCAGCAAACGGCCGACTACGGCGCGACCGGCACCTTCCAGCTCACCGACTGGCTCAAGTCGACGACGTCCGTCGGCATGCAGTATGTGCGCAACGCCGTTTCCAGCACGGTGGGTACCGGTATCGGTCTGCCCCCCGGCGGTGTGACGGTGTCCTCGGCCGCCACGCGCTCGAGCACGCAGAGCATCAACGAGCGGCGCACGCTGGGCTACTACGTGGAGCAGCAGATTGCCCTCCGCGAGAAGCTCTTCATCACCGGCGGTGTCCGCCGGGACGCGGCCAGCGCCTTCGGCGCGAATACCCGCGCCGTGTACTACCCCAAGCTCGGCGCGTCGTGGCTCATCTCAGAGGAGTCGTTCTTCCCGCGCCCGGAGTTCCTCAACTCGCTGCGTCTCCGCGGCACGTACGGCGCCTCGGGCCAGATCCCCGGCGCGACCGACGCCGTGCGCTACTACTCGCCGGGCCCGCTTACGCTGAGCAACGGTGACGCACCCGCGGCGTCGCTCGGTTCGCTCGGCAACGCGAACCTCAAGCCGGAATTCTCGGCGGAAACCGAGTTCGGCTTCGACCTTTCGCTGTTCTCGAACCGTACCAACATCGAAGTCACGTCGTACAGCAAGAGCACGACCGACGCCCTCATTCAGCGTTCGATCGCGCCGTCGCTGTCCGGCCTGACCACGCAGTTCGTGAACATCGGCAACATCAAGAACTCGGGGCTCGAGCTCACGTGGAATCAGCGCGTGATCGACAGCAAGGCAGCGGCGCTGTCGTTCCTGCTGACGGGCTCGACGAACAAGAACCGCATGACCAAGCTGGGCGAGGGTGTGTCGCCCATCGCCTCCGGCAACCGCAACACGCAGCGCAATCTGCCGGGGTACCCGCTGTTCGGGTTGTGGGACAAGAACATCCGCTTCAATGATGCCAACGGCGACGGCATCATCGTGCTCAGCGAACTGACGTACAGCGATACGGCGGTTTACCAGGGCAATACGTTCCCGACCCGAGAAGTCGCGTTTACGCCGACCATCGAGCTGTTCAACAAGAAGCTGCGCCTCAGCGGCCAGGTCGACAGCAAGTGGGGCTTCAAGAAGTTCAACAACACGCTGCGTCACCAGTGCATGAACGGTGTCACCTGCCGTGGCCGCTACGACAAGAGCGCCTCGCTGCAGGAGCAGGCCAACGCCCTCGCCACCTCGCAGGCGGTGTACACGGGCATGTTCGAGGATGGCGCCTTCACGCGCTTCCGCGAGCTGTCGCTGGCCTACGAGATGCCGACGAAGTGGGCGAACGCCTTCCGCGCCTCGCGCTGGGCGGTGGTGCTCACGGGCCGCAACCTCGGGGTGATCACCAACTACAGCGGTGTCGATCCCGAAGCTGCCCAGTCCAACAACGACGCCCGCGGCAACGAAGAATATTTCTCCACGCCGCCGCTGCGCATCATGACGCTGCGCATGAACTTCTCCTTCTGAGACCACGAACCTCCATGCGATTCTTCAATTCCGCACGCCGGGTGGTCCGTCCCTTGGGTGCCGTGGCCGCCGCTCTCTCGGCAGCCGGGTGCAGCAGTGATCTGCTCACCGTCGCCACGCCGGACGTCATCGCCGAATCGGCCATCGGTGGCAGCCTCGGTGTCACCACGCTGCGCAACGGCGCGATGCAGGACTTCATCGTGGCGTACTCCGGCACACAGGATGGCTTCATCGTCGCCACCGGCAATCTCGGCGACGAGATTCAGACGACCGATACCTTCGCCGACCGTTACAACACCGATGGGCGCAACTCGAGTGAACTGCTCGGCGGCGCCATCAACAGCACGTACAATCAGCTGCAGCTGGCCCGCGCCGGGATGGCGTCGGTCATCGAGAAGTGGGTCGCGGTGAAGCCCACCACCAGTGCGGCGAAGGACTCCCTCTCGGAGCTGTACGCCATCCGCGGGTTCACCGAGACGTTCTTCGCCGAGGGGTACTGCTCGGGCGTACCGTTCAGCAAGGTGGCGGCGAACGGGGACTTCGTGTTCGGCGATCCGCTCACCACGGCGCAGGTGTACACCCGGGCCAGTGCGAGCATGGACTCCGCCCTCGCCAACGCGACGGGGGCCACCTACCGTAGCCTCGCATCCATCGGCAAGGCGCGCGTCCTGCTCGACCAGGGGCAGTACGCCGCGGCGGCGACGGCGGTGAGTGCGGTGCCGACGTCGTTCAAGTACATCCTGAGCCACTCCATCGCCACGACCCGCCAGAACAACGGTATCTGGAACGCCTCGTATCCGGCCGGTTCGCGCTACAACGTGGGCACCAAGGAAGGAACGAACGGCATCGACTATCTGGTCACGCCGGTCGATCCGCGTGTACCGTGGACCCCCTCCACGCGCACGGGCTTCGACGGCACCAGCCGCAATCTGCCGCGTCAGGAGAAGTACACGGCGCAGGCGGCACCGGCGGTGCTCGCCGATGGTATCGAAGCGCGGCTCATCGAGGCGGAGGCCCGCCTCAACGCTACGAGTGGCGGATCCCAGGCCGACCGTGACGCCGTGTTCGCGCTGCTGAACACGCTTCGTGCCACGGGAATTTCGGGCACGCCCATCGCCGCGATGCCGGCGTCGCCGACCACGCAGGCGGCGGCCGTGGACATGCTCTTCAAGGAGCGCGCCTACTGGCTGTGGCTCACCGGTCACCGGCTCGGTGACATGCGCCGGCTCATCCGTCAGTATGGTCGCGCGGCGAATACGGTGTTCCCGGTCGGCGGCATGCTGTATCGCCCCGGCAACAGCTACGGGAACGACGTGAACCTCGTGATCCCGTTCAACGAGCGGAACAACCCGAAGTTCGGTGGGTGCCTCGACCGGAATCCGTAAGGATCCGACGGGTGTAAACGAAGGGCCGCCGGACAGTTGTCCGGCGGCCCTTCGTGTTTCCGG
>DCZC01000091.1:6632-15408 GCA_002331565.1 Gemmatimonas sp. UBA2094 | reverse complement strand
CTTCGTCGGCGCCGCCGTGCTGGCCGAAACCGCGCGCGTCGCATCGGCCGCGCTCTCGCACGGCCGCTGACGCGGCCGTCGCATCACGCAGGAACGCGCCGCATCCTGTGGATCGTTCTCCAGCAGCAGCGTACGTTGGCGCACGCGCGAGGGAAATGCACAGCGAATTCCATGGTCGCATGTTTGTGATATGCGCGTTTCGTCGTCGCAATCCTGTCGCCCGCTGCTCATTCGTCGACTCACCCGGAACCACCAAATGGACAACACCTTTTCCACGCCGCTTATGTCCGGAACCGATGCCCCGGACTTCACCCTGCCTGGAACGGGTGGCGGCCCCGTCACCCTCTCGAGCTACCGCGGCCGCAAGCACGTGCTGCTGGCGTTCTTCCCAGCCGCTGGCACGCCGGTCTGTACCACCGAGATGTGCGCCTTTGGCGATGACGTTGATCGGTTTTCGCAAGCAGATGTAGAAGTGATTGGTATTTCTATGGATACTGTTGATGCATTAAAGCAGTTTCGAGACGAACATTCGCTGCGGACGCCGCTGCTCTCGGACATTGGCGGCGCCGTCGCACGGCAGTTTGGGGCCCTTTGGAAGAGCGGCACCATTGCCAATCGCGCGTACTTCCTCATCGATAAGCGCGGCGTCATCCGGTGGGCCCACGCGGAGGAACACCCGGGGCTTCGGCGTGAAAATGCGGAAATTCTCGACGCAATCAATTCTGTGATATCATGACCGGCCGCCACGTTCGGTTCGGCGCTGCCATGACCCGGTGAGCCGAGCGTCTCGGGGAAGGTCTGGTTCGGTCAGCTTGTCCGAACTCGGTGCGGTCCCTACCTTGCGAAAAGCGATGGTCGGGCGCGCGAAGGCGCCACGCGTCGCGCCGTCCGATTCCTCGCGCCGACACTCCCCCGATGCCCAACGCGCCCGGTGCTTCTCTGGCTGACTACGTCGGTGCGCGCATGGCTGTGACGCCTCCCGCATCGCCCGCCGTGGACGGGACGGCGAGCCCCATCCGCGTTCTCATCGCCGAGGACGAGGCGCACCTGGGAACGATCCTCGAGCAGTTCATGACGGCGCGCGGGTTCTCCGTGCGCCTCGCGCGCGATGGCAAGTCGGCGCTCGAACTGCTGCGCAGCGAACCGTTCGATGTCGCCCTGTTCGACGTGGTCATGCCCGACCTCGACGGGCTGGAACTGCTGCGGCTCGTGCGCGAGGGGCCGTTACCGCCCGAGGTCATCGTGAGCACCGGCAACGAAACCATCGAGACCGCGCTCGCGGCGGTTGAGCATGGCGCGTACGACTTCCTGCCGAAGCCGTACCGCATGGCGGAAATCGACGCGCTTGTCCGTCGGGCGTGGGAGAAGCGCCTGCTGGTGCGCAACCACCATTATTTGAACGCGCGCCTCGAACGGCAGGCGCCGGTGGGCTCGTTCGTCACCCAGTACGCCCCGCTCACCGCCGTACTGTCCATGGTGGGCAAGTTCGCCGCGAGTCCGATGCCCGTCCTCATCACCGGCGAGGCGGGTACCGGCAAGGCGCTCGTGGCGCAGTTGCTGCACCGCCACGGCGCGCGTCCCGGCGGCCCGTTCGTGCATGTCGACTGCGCCGCACTCGATCCGGCGATGCAGGCGGCCGAGCTGCTGGGCGTCGAGCGTGGCAACGATCACACCGGCGGACACCGGCATGGCGCCGTCGAGCTCGCAACGGGGGGGACCCTGTACCTCGAGCACATCGAAGCGCTCGCCCCAACGGCGCAGCAGCAGCTGCACGCGGCGCTCGATTCGGCGTCGTTCACCCGACGCAACGGCACGCAACGGCTGCCGTTCGACGTGCGGTTGGTCGTCTCGAGTAACCGGGACATGCTGCCGCTCGTGGAGGCCGCCGCGTTCGATGAAGCACTGTGGCACCGGCTCACCGCCATGCGCGTGGCGCTGCCGCCGCTCCGTGATCGCGCCGTTGACATCCCGCTTCTCGCCCGGCACATCGTGGCCATGACGCCCCCCGCGCAGCGTGGCGCGCGGCGCATCAGTGACGACGCGATGCAGGTGCTCGAACGGTATGACTGGCCGGGCAACGTGCGAGAACTCAAACTGGTGCTCGAACGGGCAGTGTTGCTTGCCGACCATGGCGTGTTGCACGCCGCGCATCTGCTGCTTCCGGAGCCGGCTTCGCAGGCGACACCGGCGGCGCGTGCTGACGGGGGGAGGTCTGTGCCGGTCCCCGTGGTGAGCACCGCGCCGTCCCTCGGAGAGCTCGAGCGCACGCACATTGCCGACGTACTCGAGCGCACCGGCTGGCATCAGGGACGTACCGCCGAGCTGCTCGGCATCTCTCCCAAGACGTTGTACCGCAAGATCCGCGAGTACGGGTTCCGGCGGCCATCTGGACGCAACGCATGAAGATTCTGGTTATCGAAGACGATCCGACCGTCGGCGAATTCGTTCGGCGCGGGCTCGAGGAACAGCGTTGGCAGGCCGATCTGTGCAACAACGGCCTCGAGGGCGAACGGCTCGCCACCGCGCAGCCGTACGATCTCGTCATTCTCGACATGCGCCTGCCGGGGCGGAACGGCCTTGACGTGTTGCGTGCGCTGCGCGCGAAGGGGTTCGAACGTCCGGTGCTGGTGCTCACCGCGCAAGATGCCGTGGACGCCAAGGTGGAGACGCTGCGGGCCGGTGCCGACGACTATGTCACCAAGCCGTTCGCCTTCGAGGAGCTGCTTGCGCGCGCCGAGGCGCTCCTGCGCCGGCCGCGGGCGATGGCCAGCGCGCAGCTGCGGGTGGGTGAACTCGAGCTCGATCAGGGCACCCGGGAGGTCCGTCGCGTCGGCGAGCTCATCGAGCTCACGCCCAAGGAGTTCGCGGTGCTGGAGTATCTCATGCGACACGCCGGACGCGTGATGAGCCGGACGCTCATCACCGAGTATGCCTGGGGCTACCACTTCGATCCGGGCACCAACATCGTCGACGTCGTCATCAACCATCTGCGCAAGAAGATCGACGCCAGGCACGAGAAGAAGCTCATCACCACCGTGCGCGGGGTGGGCTACATGATTCGCGCGTAGCGACGGACCCGTAGCCATGCGTTCCATTCGCGCGCGCCTCACCCTGGCATGGACGGCCGCCTCCATCGGGTCGCTGTTCGTGTTCTCCCTGGCATTGCTCGCCGTGCGTCGCGAGATCCTCTTCCAGCTGCTCGAACAGCGCGTGCAGGTGGAGGCCGAGCACATCGTCGAGGCCATCAATCTGGCGCGCACCACCGGGACCGAGCCGGTGTTCGGGCAGAGCGATCCGCTGGCGGCGCGCTCGGTGGGCCAGCGCATGGGCGCGTTCCTCTCCATGCTCGACGGGTACGTGCTGGTGCAGGACAGCACGGGCTACGACATCTACGCGTCGCCGCAGGTGCAGGCGCTCACTACGTCCGACCGCGACCTGTTCAGTGAGGCCGCGCGCCGGTCGCGGGCCGGCGACGTCATGCAACAGGTGACGCTGTTCAACGACCACGTGCTGCTTGCCGCGCGCGACGTTCCGCTCAGCGACAATGCGCGCTATCGCGTGTATGCCGCGCTCAGCACCGGCGAAATCGACGACGCGCTCGAAAGCATCGCCTCGACGATGGTGGTGGTCTCGCCGTTTCTCGTCGCCGTGTCGGTGCTCTTCGCGTGGATCATCTCGGGACGGGTGTTCCGGCCCATCGATCGCATCATCGACCAGGTCGAAGCCATCACCGACGGCCGGTCGCTGCACCGCCGCCTCGCCATCGGCGCGGCCGGCGAGGAACTCGCCCGGCTGTCCGCCACGCTCAACGCCTTCATCGAGCGCATCGAAACGTCGTTCGGCGCGCTGCGTCGTTTCACGGCCGACGCGAGCCACGAACTCAAGACCCCGTTGACAGTCATGCGCGCCGACGTGGAACGCGCCATGCACCCCGCCTCCAGCGAGACCGATCAGGCGGTGGCACTCGAGGAGGCGCTGCAGCAGGTCACGCGCATGGCCGATCTGGTCGACTCACTGCTCACACTCGCCCGCGCCGACGAGGGCCGCTTCGATTTGTACCGGGAGCCCGTGGAACTCGCGCCGCTCTGCCGGGAAGTCGTCGAAACGGCGCGATTGCTGGGCGAGGATGCGGGGCTCGTCATTCTCGCCCCGCACTTCGAGAACGCCGAGGTGCTGGGCGACCTCACACGCCTGCGGCAGCTGTTCCTCAACCTGGTCACCAACGCGATCAAATACACGCCGCGCGGCGGGACGGTGGAGATCACGCTGCATCGAGACGAGCAAGTGGTGCGCCTCGCCGTGCGGGACACGGGGATCGGGATCGCGGCGGCCGATCTGCCGTACGTGTTCGAGCGCTTCTGGCGCGCCGACCGCGTCCGCTCGCGCGCCAGCGAACGCGGGGGCTTCGGCCTCGGGCTCGCCATCTCGCACTGGATCGCACTGGCCCACGGGGGCACGCTCGACGTGCAGTCGCGCCTGGCCCGTGGCAGCACCTTCACCGTGACGTTGCCCCTCGCCGGCGCCCCCGGCTCCGGCATGACCGGCGAGTATCAGTCGGTGGTCAACAGCACCGAGGGGGCGATCGACATGAGCGGAATGCTAACCTCGGATTAATCTGATCCTAATCTTCCGATCATTGCCGGCTCATCTGATGGGCGTAGAATCGCAAAGTCGCCTCCGGACGCCCCGGAGAGGGACAGCGTAGCCCGTACCCCGGACAAGCGAGATGTTCAACAACCTGCTTGAGTCACAGGCCAAGAAGCAGAAGCGCTTGGGTGGGTCCTTCGCCTCGGTCGTCTTCCACACCGCCATCGTTGCCGCGCTCATCGTCGTTACGAAGAACGCCGGGATCGTCAACGAGAAGCCCAAGGAAGAAAAGGTCGATTTCGTCGAGGTGAAGAAGGACGAGCCCAAGCCGCCCGAGCCTGAGGAGCCGCCGCCACCGCCACCTGACGCCGTGGCCGCTCCGCCACCGCCGAAGGGTTTCCAGGTGCTGTCGGCCCCCATCGAAATCCCCAACGTCATCCCCGAGATCGACTTGTCCAAGAAGGTGACGGACGAGGCCGACTTCTCCGGCAAGGGTGTCGCTGGCGGTATCGCCAAGGGCGTCGAAGGTGGCAAGGCGCCGGTCCCCCAGGGTGACCAGCCGTACTTCGACTTCCAGGTCGAAAAGCCCGTCGTGATGGCCCCCGGTGCGCAGGGCCCGGCCTACCCGGACATGCTCCGCACCGCCGGCATCGAAGGACAGGTGCTCGCCCAGTTCGTCGTGGACACCACAGGTCGCGCCGACATGGGCACGTTCAAGGCCCTCAAGTCGGATAACGACCTGTTCACGACCGCCGTGAAGAACGCGCTGCAGCGTATGCGCTTCCTGCCCGCTGAAGTGGGTGGACGCAAGGTGAAGCAGCTCGTCCAGCAGCCGTTCCAGTTCTCGCTCAATCGCTGAGCCCCTACCTAACGTTTTGCGGAGACACGATACATGAACATGTCGTTGATGGAGCTGTATTCCTCGATGGGCTGGTTCGCCAAGGGCATCGTCTTCACGCTCCTTGGCATGTCGGCCTTCTCGTTCACGGTGCTCATCCAGAAGTGGTGGAGCATGCGCAAGGCGCAGGCCGAGACGCGCAAGTTCGCCCCCGAATTCTCGCAGTTCCTCGAAGAGGACAACCTCAACGAGGCCATCAACCTGGCCGAAGGCTACAAGAAGTCGCATGTCGCGCGCGTGCTCGGTGGCGCCCTCAGCGAAATCCGTCCGCTCATCCAGGACGGCTCGGTCACCGTGGCGGACATCAACTCGGCCGAGCGTGCGGTTGAGCGTGAAATGCTGATGACCATCGTCGACCTCAAGCGCGGCCTGGGCGTTCTCGCCACCGTCGGCGCCACGGCGCCGTTCGTCGGTCTCCTCGGCACCACGATGGGTATCGTCAACTCGTTCACGGGCATGGCCAGCTCGGGCGCCGGCGGCATCTCCGCCATCGCCGCCGGTGTCGCCGAAGCCCTCATCACGACGGCCATCGGTATCGGCGTCGCCATCCCCGCGGTGTGGTCGTTCAACTTCTTCCAGACGAAGATCGACAACCTCACGGCCGAGATGACGTACACGTCGAAGGAAATGATCGACTACCTCATCAAGGGTGTCTCGGGCGAGTTCGGCCGTTCGCGCTTCACGCGCGAGTTCAACACGGCCGGCCAGAAGTCGATCTCGCAGTAAGCACGTTCTTCACGACGATGCGCCACGGCGCCCCATTCCGGGGCGCCGCACGGCGGCGTAACGCAGTCCGTATCCACGGAGTAACGCCATGGGCATGAGTGTAGGCGGCGGCGGCGGCGTCAAGGCCGAACCGAACGTCACCCCCATGATCGACGTGATGCTGGTGCTGCTCATCATCTTCATGATCACGATCCCGCAGATCAACGCGGGCTTCAAGGCGGTGCCGCCCGAGGGCCAGAACCTCAAGCCGCACCCGGAAGAAGATGGTGACCAGGTACTCGGTATCGACGATCAGGGTCGCTATTACCTGAACAAGAAGCCGATCCGTAACGAAGATCTCGAGACGGCGGTTCGTGACATCTACGGCAAGGAACGCGACGACTACATCATGTACGTGAAGGCCGACAAGGGCCTTCAGTACCTCAAGGTGGTCGACGCGCTCGGTGTCCTCTCGAAGGGGGGCGTCCGCGTGGCGGCGCTCATCACCGAGCAGGCGCCGGGCACCGAGTCCCTCGTCGAATCCGATCGCATCAAGCCGGGAGGAAGTCAGTAATGGGCATGTCTACCGGCGGTGGTGGCAGCAGTCTCAACAACGAGATCAACGTCACCCCCATGATCGACGTGCTCCTCGTGCTGCTCATCATTTTCATGATGATCATCCCGATGAGCCGCAAGGCGATCGATACGCAGCTTCCCGACCCGAATCCGCAGCCGGCGCAGCCGAATGTGAATCCGGACCAGATCGTGCTTGAAGTCCTGCCGGACGACAAGTACGCCATCAACAAGGAGCCGGTCGACAAGAAGGAACTGTTCAACCGCCTCAAGTCCATCTACGACCCGCGCCCCGAGAAGATCATCTTCATCAAGGGCGACACGATGTCGATCTACGAGAACGTCATCTGGGCCATGGATCAGGCGCGCGGTGCCGGCGTGAAGGTGCTGGGCGTCGCTCCGAAGTGACCGAACGGTCCCATCGGGGCACCTCCACCTGATCTTCGGTGTTCAATACGGCGGGCGAACCCAAACGGGATCGCCCGCCGTACTACATTGCGGAAGGCTCAGGCGCGACTCTCATCCCTCGTATGGCTGCCACTCCACAGGACCACGATTCCGATTTGCCCCCACCGGACTTGCCGCAGCGCCCGCGCTACCGGCCACCCATCGGGGTGCCGCTCGCCAGGGAAAAGCGGGGGCGGAGTCTGCTCATTGCCATCCTGCTTCATGCGGCCATCATCGCCCTGCTTGTCGTGCCGTTCACCTCGCCCGAGTTGATGCGCGAAGTGCTCGGAGCCGGTGGCGTGGGCCCGGCTGGCGGTGGCGGTGGTGGCAGCAAGGGCACCGGCGGGCAGATGAAACAGGAGCGACTGCAGTTCGTGCGCGTCGCACCCACCCCCGCACCGGCGCTGCCCACGCCGCAGATCAAGCCGCCTGAGATCAAGACGCCGGTGTTGCCGCCGCCAGTCCCCAAGCCCGCGCCAGTCCCTGAGCCGCAGCCCACACCTGCTCCCGCCGCCGCCGCGAATGACGCGGCCAGTAATACAGCGGGAACGGGTGGTGGGGCCGGCAGCGGCGGCAGTGCAGGGAATGGCCCGGGCAGTGGCGGTGGTGTCGGCTCGGGTATCGGCACCGGTCGTGGCACCGGGGCCGGCGCCGGCACCGGTGGTGGTGTGGGCTCGGTGTTCCCGCCGGCGCCCACCGAACTGTTCCTCCCGCCGCTCCCCGTCCCCAATAAAGCCAAGGGCACCATTGTCGTCGTCTTCGATGTCGATTCCACCGGCAAGGTGCTCGACCTGCAGTTCAATCCCACGAAAGACGGCTCGTACAATCGCAAATTGCGTGAGGCGCTCATCGCCATCCGCTTCCGCCCCGCGGTCAATGCGCAGGGCGTCCCCGTGCGTGCACGGACCGAGATCACCTACTCGCTGTGATCCGCGCAGGGTACTAGTTTGCCCTAGTCTGTGAGGGCACGAGCGGCCCGCGCACAGACCGCAGGCACTCCCCTCCCGAGGCGCACGCCTCCCCAACACATCCCAGGGACGACATGGGGCTGTTCGATCGAAAGCCGATCGTCGCTGCCGACGACGGTGAGCACGGCATGCGCCGTACGCTCGGCGCCGGCGATCTCGTCATGTTGGCCATCGGGGCCGTCATCGGCGCCGGCATCTTCTCTTCACTGGGCACGGCAGCCGCCGGCGAAACGCTCGCCGATGGTACGGTGGTGCGCTACGGCGCCGGACCCGCGCTCGTGCTGTCGTTCGTCCTGCTCGGGGCCGTCTGTGGGCTGGCCGCGCTCTGCTACGCCGAACTGGCGTCCATGATACCGCAAGCCGGCAGCGCGTATGCGTATTCGTATGCGACGCTGGGTGAAGTCGTGGCGTGGATCATCGGCTGGGCGCTCATTCTCGAGTATGCCGTCGGCAACGTCGCCGTCGCGATCGCGTGGGGCGGTTACTTCACATCGCTCCTCAGCGGATTCGGCATCGATTTGCCCGGATGGCTGACCCACGGCTACTGGAACGTGAAGGCCAGTGGAGATCCGGCCATCCGCGCCCTCCTCGACACCGC
>DCZC01000091.1:5921-6286 GCA_002331565.1 Gemmatimonas sp. UBA2094 | reverse complement strand
AACTACAAACCGTTCGCGCCGAACGGATTCACCGGCATCCATCAGGGTGCCGCCATCGTGTTCTTCGCTTACATCGGCTTCGATGCGATTTCCACCGCGGCCGAAGAAACCAGGGACCCGCAGCGCAATCTGCCGCGCGGCATCCTCGGCGGATTGGCGGTGTGTACCCTCATCTATGTGATCGTCGGGTTCGTAGCCACCGGCCTCGTGCCGTACACCGAGCTCCGGAGCGCCGATCCCTTGGCCAAGGCGCTGTCGCTCGCCGGTCTCGATACGGCCAGCTGGATCGTGGCCGCGGGCGCCGTGGTCTCCATGTCGGCGGTGCTGCTGGTGTTCCAGTACGGGCAGCCACGCATCTTCTACGC
>DCZC01000091.1:5391-5570 GCA_002331565.1 Gemmatimonas sp. UBA2094 | reverse complement strand
TTCGCGGTGGTGTGCATCGGCGTGCTCGTGCTGCGACTGCGCGAGCCCGAGCGGCCGCGTCCCTTCCGCGTGCCCTTCGTGTGGGCCGTCACGCTTCTCGGTGCCGGCGCATGTCTCTTCGTGATGCAGGGCCTGCCCGTCAGCGCGTGGATTGCCTTCGCCGTATGGATGGCAATCGG
>DCZC01000091.1:4385-5142 GCA_002331565.1 Gemmatimonas sp. UBA2094 | reverse complement strand
ACGGATCGCTGAGCGCCGACCTCCCTCCTTTCCGACCCATGGCTCATCACTCTGCCGGCTCCACCACCTCCGCGCCCGCGAAGAAGGGGCTCCTCGGCATCGGCTTCACCGGCTGGATCATCATTTCGATGATCGTCGGAATCCTCATCGGCTGGCTCGCGCCCGACTTCGCGCCGAACCTCAAGCCGTTTGCCAACATCTTCCTGCGCATGATCAAGTCGTTGATCGTGCCGCTGCTCTTCAGCACCCTCGTGGTCGGCATCGCGGGACACGGTGACGACATGAAGAAGGTCGGCAAGCTCGCGCTGCGCTCCATCATCTACTTCGAGGTCGTGACGACGCTGGCCCTCGCCATCGGTCTCGTCGCCGTGAACGTCGTGAAGCCCGGCGTCGGGCTCTCCATCGCGGCGGCCGGTGACAGCGAGGAGTTCAAAGCCCTCGCGGCCAAGACGCCCACCTTCGCCTCGGTGCTCGAGCACACCGTGCCGCAGAGTTTCTTCGAGGCAGCGGCACAGAACGAAGTGCTCCAGATCGTCTTCTTCGCGATCATCTTTGCCGTGGCGTTGGCCCGCGTCGAAGGCCCCTCCAAGAAGTTCATGCTCGATTGGCTGCAGTCGCTCAGTGACATCATGTTCAAGTTCGTGGGCATCGTCATGGCCTACGCGCCCATCGGCATTGGCGCCGCGATCGGTGTCACCGTGGGCAAGAGCGGTCTCGATGTGATGCTCAACCTCGCGAAGCTGGTCGGCACCCTCTA
>DCZC01000091.1:2287-4143 GCA_002331565.1 Gemmatimonas sp. UBA2094 | reverse complement strand
GATCTCAAGCGCTTCTGGGCACTGGTGAAGGAACCATGGCTTATCGCCTTCTCCACGGCGTCGTCGGAAGCGGCCTTTCCGCAGGCGATGCAGGCCATGGAGAAGTTCGGAGTCCCCCGTCGCATCGTGTCGTTCGTGTTGCCCACCGGCTATTCGTTCAATCTCGACGGCAGCACGCTGTACCTCGCCATCGCCTCCGTATTCGTGGCGCAGGCCGCAGGCATCGACATGCCCATTGGTACACAGCTGCTCATGATGCTTACGCTCATGCTCACGTCGAAAGGCGTGGCGGCAGTGCCGCGCGCCTCGCTGGTGATTCTCTCCGGTGCACTGGCGCAATTCGGCTTGCCGCTCGAGGGTATCGCAGTGATCCTCGGCGTCGACGCCATCATGGACATGGCGCGTACGTCCGTGAATCTGCTGGGTAACTGCCTCGCCACCGCCGTCATGGCGCGCTGGGAAGGGGAACTCAAAACGCCCGCTGAAGGCGAGCCTGTCCCCGCCTGACGGGGGGCGGGCCGACATGGGCATCATTCAGGCGTCCATTCCGCTCTTCTTCGCCTTCATCGCGGCCGAGCTGCTGTTTGCGCAGCTCGGCCGTCGTCCGTTCTATCGCTTGAACGACAGCATCAGCGATCTGTCGGCCGGAACGATCAGTCAGGTCGCCGGGGTGTTCACCAAGGTGCTGCTGTTGGTCGTGTATGCGTGGATATTCGATCGGTTCCGTGTGCAGTGGTGGATGCCCCTGCCCGAATGGCCAGCCGGTGCGTGGCGCGAGGCCGACGGCGGCATGGACATCGCCGTCGCCATCTCATGGAGTGCGGCGTTCGTGCTGGTGGACTTCGCCTACTACTGGTTCCATCGTATCTCGCACGAGGTGAATCTGTTCTGGGCGGGCCACGTGGTGCATCACAGCAGCGAGGAGTACAACCTGGCCGTGGCGTTGCGACAAAGTGCGGTGGGCGGGGTGCTCAGCTGGATCTTCTACATGCCGCTTGCGCTCATGGGCATGCCGTGGGAGCTGTTCGCGGTCTGCTACGCCCTCAATCTCGTGTATCAGTTCTGGATACATACCCGTGCCATCCATCGGCTGCCGGCATGGTGTGAGGCCGTGCTCAATACGCCGTCGCATCACCGGGTGCATCACGGGATGAACCCGGAGTATCAGGATCGCAACTACGCCGGCGTGTTCATCGTGTGGGATCGGTGGTTTGGCACTTACACGCCGGAAGTGCAGGAACCGGTGTATGGGCTCACCACGCCACTGCGCAGTTGGAACCCGTTGTGGGTCCAGGTGCATCAGTACGTCGCGATCGCGTGCAACGTGTGGCACGCACGGAATTGGCGCGATCGGTGGCACTATCTGTTCGGGTCGCCTGCGTGGCGACCGGCGGAGCAGGGAGGTCCAGCACGGTTGCCCGACGTGTCGCGCGAGTCGTTCACGCCCTTCGATCCGCAACTCCCGCGTGGAATCGCGTGGTATGCACTGGTCCAGTTCGCACTCGCTGTTCCGGTGGCGCTCTGGTTTCTCACCAACGCCTCACGTCTGCCCGTCGGGCAACTCGTCGCCGGTGCCTTCTACATCGCGCTGTCCCTCACCAATGTGGGGGGAGTGCTCGAAGCGCGTCGGTGGGCCTTCGCGTCGGAACAGGCGAGACTCGGTGCACTCGCCGTCGCTGGCGTCGCGCTCGCCGTGGCCGGGTACGCAGTGCAGGGCGGGGCGATGGCGGTGTGCTGTGCCGCCAGTCTCGTCGCGCTGTGGCTGCAGCGACGCGCCTTCACCGGCATGAGTGATGAGCGCATGGACGTCCATCACGCCTAGTCCGAACGACGAAGAGCAACGAGCGCTCGTTGCT
>DCZC01000091.1:0-2130 GCA_002331565.1 Gemmatimonas sp. UBA2094 | reverse complement strand
AGCAACGAGCGCTCGTTGCTCTTCGCAGGCACTCACCGGCGGTGATGGTGAATCAGACGTCGACGCCCAGCAACCGGCGCGCGCGACGTACCGCACCGCGCGCGGCATCGACCTCCTCGCTCTTCACCGTTGCGCCCGGTACGGCGCTCTTGAGGCGCTGCTCCAGTCGCTTGCGTACGAGCGAGCCGCGCGAAAGTAGTCCGCCGGCGAACGCTACCGGAATGCTCGCGCGCTCGTCCGTGAAGCAACGACGCGCGAGGGTGCGGACGTGCAGCGCGAGTTCTTCCACGCAGAACGACACCAGTGCATTGGCCCGGAGATCGCCTGTCGCCGCGACCTGCGCGACCACCGGCGCAAGCTGCGCGTACAACGCCGGGGTGGCCGTCGCAGCCCACGGAATCACGTCGTCGAGCGTTTCGAGTTCGAGCGCCGTGAGGATGGCCCCCGTGAGAGCCGTCTCGGGTTCCCGGCCGTCGTTGGCGGCCGTCACCACACTCAGTGCGCGACGGCCCAGCCAATGGGCGCTGCCCTCGTCGCCCACGTTCGGACCCCAGCCACCGCATCGCTCCAGCCGGCCGTCGAGCCCCTTCGAGTACGCCACCGACCCCGTGCCTGCAATGAGCAGCACACCGGCCGAATCGCCGAAGGCGTCGTCCATCGCGATCGCGGCGTCCGCCTGCACCGATACGTCGTCGGCCACTCGATGCTTCGCCAATGCCGACCACAGCGCCTGCGCCGCACGCTCCTGCCCGGCACCGGCCACTCCCACCACGCACACGGACGGCCGGGTCTCCGTACGCTCGGCCTTCGCCAGGGCCTCGTGGATGAGCGTCTTGATGACATCGGCCGCCGCGCTCTCCTCGCCGGGGCGGAGCGCACTGCCCACCCCTTCCACACGCGCCAGTGTGGCGCCGGACGCGTCGGCAAGCAGCACGCGGGTATGGCTACCGCCACCATCCACGCCAACCACCAGCGGCGTCGGGTCGAGAGGTCCGGCGCTCATCAAACACTCCTGGATGCAGGCGACCAGCCGGCCGGTCGGGCCGGGGCCGCGTGAGTAAACGACGACAACATTCCCGTTACGAAGGTAATCGTCAGGCCGATCAGTACGTACCAGGGCCACGCGATCGTGGCCACGCCGCCAAGTGTTGACGCCATGCCCGGATAAGCGGCCACGATCTGCTTGGCGAAAACGATGAACGCCATGCACCCGATCCCCACGCTCATCCCCAGAATGGCATCCCGCTGAATGGCGCGCGGCCAGAACATGCCGAGGAAGAAGCCGCCCAGCAGTCCGCCCTGCGTGAAGGACGCAATCGAGAGCGCGATCACGACCACGGGTGTCCCCTGTTCCTTGAACAGGAGCGCACCGGCCGTGAGCCCCACGCCCCACAGCAGGGCGAGCAGTTTGCTCACCTTGAGTGTACGTGGATCGTCTGGGCTGCGCCCGGTGAAGGGAAGATAGAGGTCGAATGTCGACGAGGCCGCGAGTGCATTGATGGCCCCAGAGTGCGTGCTCATCGTTGCCGCGATGATCGCGGCCACAATCAACCCGATCAGCCCGTGCGGCATGCGCTCGATGATAAACGTCGGGAAAATCTGATCTGCCGCCGGGAACGTCTGCCCGTTGTACACCACCCACAGCCCGAGACCGACGAACAGGAACAGCGTCATCTGCGCGAACACCGCGATGCCGCTGCCGATGATCGCCACCTGCGCCTGCCGCAACGAACGGCTCGAAAGCAGTCGCTGCACGATGATCTGGTCGGCCCCATGCGAGGCCATGGCGAGGAACGCGCCGCCAATCAGTCCGGCGAACATCGTGTGCGGCCGGTCGAAGCCGGCATACCAGTCGATCGCCTGCAGCTTGCCGGCTGCATCAGCCCGGTCGAGGATCGCGCTCCAACCACCATCCACAGCCTGGCCCAACAGCACGATCGCCGCGATACCACCCATGATGTAGATGCCCGCCTGCAGCAGCTCGGTCCACACCACCGCCTTCATGCCGCCACGGTAGGTGTAAATCACCGTGAGCACCCCGAGCACGAGAATCGCCGCCGGCATCGTGTATTCACGCGGCATTACCGGGCCGATGATCAGAGCCACCGGAATGGCCGTCGCGAAGACCCG
>DCZC01000154.1 GCA_002331565.1 Gemmatimonas sp. UBA2094 | reverse complement strand
CGAATGGCACCCACCAGATCGTCGGCCGTCGCGAACGGCCGGCGCTCGCGACGCCGGACGATCTCGCGGGCCATGCGCGCCGCGCGCGGCTCGTCGGCGTAGGCGCGCAGCAACGCCGACAGATCGACCTCGTCGATCGTGTTCAGCAGTTCGGCCGCGTCGACATCGGCGTCGGTGCCCATGCGCATGTCGAGTGGCGCCCCCTCGCGAAACGTGAAGCCGCGCGAGAGATCGTCGAACTGGTGCGAAGACACGCCGAGATCGAGCAGAATGCCGTCGAAGCGTTCGGAGCCGGCGAGCCCCGCCTCACTCACGTCGGCATAGTTGCCGAGCAGGGCGCGGAACTGCCCCGCCCTCTCGTAGTCCGCCAGACGCTCACGCGCCGCCGCGAGCGCGCGCGGGTCGCGATCCACACCGGTGACCCGCATGCCGCGCTCGAGGAAGGCCGCCGAATGGCCCCCACCGCCAAGGGTGCAGTCGAGCACCGTGGAGGCGCCGGCCAGCAGCCCCTCGATTTCGGGCAACAACACGGGTACGTGGTACGTACCGACGCGCCCGGAGGGAAGCGTACGGACCGGGCTCACACGCGAATTGGGCAAACGAACAGGCGCGTCATGGAAACGGCGATGGCGCCCGTGGGCGCGTACGAGAGCGTCGCAACGGGGCATGATAGTGAATAGCAGACAGCAGCGTCAACAGACGCCGACGCGTGCGAAAATGTGCATTACCCGTACTCGCGCACGGATGTGATACCAGCGTGGTGGGCCGCTCGAAATGGCGGAACCACGGCGTCCAGGCTCCGGCAAAACAAGCGGGCCCGCCGTCGGTGGACGGCGGGCCCGCTTGTCACAGCAGCGGCGCTATTACTTGCAGATCGCCTTGATGAGCTGGTCGGCGTACGGATCGAGCTGCATCACGGCGCCCATCAGCTGGCGCATCGCGTCGGGCGAGAACGAACCGCCCTTCGGCAGCAGGATCTGCGCTTCGACGAACAGATCCTTGGCTTCCTTGGCCGGCGCGCACTGCTTGCCAGTCTGCGCGACTTGCAGCTTGGCCTGGCCGAACGCCACGTAGGTGGCGCCGAGGAGGAACTGCGACTGCGCCTTCAAGCTGTTCGGCACGACCGTGTCGGCGTACTTGAGGAGATCGACCGCGGCCGTGAAGTCTTCCGGCGCCTTGGAGGCGGCGGCCTTCTTGTAGGCCTCATTGGCCGACTGCAGCGCGAGCACGCGCAGGTTCGTCGTGGTGTCCCCCGCGGCGATCGCGGCCTTGATGGCCGGAATCACTTCGTCGCCCTTGCCAAGGTCCTTGAGCAGCGTGATGCGGACCGTCTGCGCGTTCTCGACGGGCATCTTGGCCGCAATGGCCTTGTCGAGCGCCTCGAGCGCCTGCTGGTTCTGCCCCGCCGCACGGAGACTGACGATCTGCTCGTAGATGAGCGAGCCGTTGGTCGCGAACTTCGCCACGCCCTTCGACGCCGTCTCCGACGCCTTCTGGAACTGGCTGTCGGCCGCGTACGCGCGAGCCGTGCGGATGAAGTACGTCGTGTCGGCGAAGGCCGTGTCGAGCCGTACGAGTTCCTCACCCTGGGCGAACGCTTCCTTGTAGTCCTTGGTGGACAGCAGGATGAGCCAACGGAGCTTGAGCAGTTCCGGGTCGCCCGGGTTGGCCTGCACCGCTTCGTCGATCACGGGCTTGGCCAGCTTCGGGTTGGCGAGCACAGCGATCGCTTCGACCACGTCCTTCTGCAGACGCGGGTTCTTCGGGTCGGTGGCCAGCAGGCGCGTGAGCGTCACGACGGCCGAGTCACCCTGATTGGTGTCGCGGTAGCTCTGCGCAAGGATCGCGAGGCCAGGACGGCTCTTCGGATCGATGTCGACGATTTCCTTCGACAGCTTGAGCTGCTCGGCGGCCGGTGCCTTCTGCGTGACGAGCACGTTGGCCCAGCAGATGCGCGCCAGGGTGGACTTCGGGTAGGCCGTGATGCCGTCCTTGGCCGCCGTGATGGCCGCGTCGTACTGCTGCGAGCGCGCCGCGTTGATGCACTTCTGCTCGAATTCGAGCTGCTTGCGCGCTTCCTTGAGTTCCTTGGCGATGAGGCTCGACGCTTCACCGACGCTCTTCACTTCGTAAGTGCCAAGCGGCTGCACCAGCGCGTTGTCGCGGGCGAGCACGAGGTTGGCCTCGACCTTCACCCCGGTGGCCGTCTTGGTGGCCGTACCCGTCACGTACTCGTCGGCGCGCAGCAGTGTGGCGAGCGCCTTCTGATCGTGCGGCTCGAGCGCTTCCGTGACCGGGAAGCCCGACGCTTCGAGGGTCGCCGTGATATCCTGCTTGGGCAGGACGTAGACCTGCTTGAACGGGAACTCGCTGCCCATGCGCCCGCGCACCGCATCGGCGGCCTGCACCCCCAGGCCCTTGTCGCCGCTGCGGAACACCGCGACCATGACGCGCTTCGCGTTCGGATCGGGGACCCGGTTGTACTGGGCCGAAGCCACCGAGGGCACGAAGGTGCCACCGAGGGCCATGCCGATCCCTGCGATTGCCTGGAAATGCCGTGACTTCAATGTCGTAACCTCCGCACCTGAGCCGTGGGACCCCGAGAAAAAGCCGGGGGATGGAGCAACCCGTTGGCTGTGCGAAAAGCCACGCGGGTCTGGGGGGTGAAGCAGGGGAAAATGCGGTCGCGCCCGGCACTCGGCAAGCGTTTGCCGGCACCGGTTGCGGTCATGGGCGAAGAGGGATTCGAACCCCCGACCCCCTGTGTGTAAGACAGGTGCTCTAACCAGCTGAGCTATTCGCCCGTGTTACGCCGCATCCCGACCGTCCGCTGAGAAAAACTACAGGGGCCGGGGGGCGCGGTTCCCGGTTGCGGCAGAACTTAACCGGATTGTCACGTTCGGCGGGACCTCGTCCCATCCGTTTGCCGGAAACCCGCCCTCGACCGGGCGGGCCGCGGCGCCGACTCAGCCCTTGAGAATGGCCAGCGGGACCAATACGACGTACCCGAGCACCAGCAGAACCGGTGCAATCGTTTCACCACCCCGGGCGAGATCGACGTAACCGAGAAGGAGCGAGGCGGCCGCGAGGCCCCAGAACAAAAGCGCGCGCGAGCGGGGTGTGTCGTTCGTGGTCATACGCGGAGGATACGAACAGAGCCGGGACATCACAAGGGACCCCACCGCCTCATTCGGGGTTCGCGCCGTCGAGCATCGCCTGCAGCGCACTCCGGCGGGCCTCCTCCTCCTGCTGCGCGTCGGCGGCGCGCATGGCCTCGAGCTTGAGACGGTCCCGCCGACGCCGGATCACGAACAGCGGTACGAGGACGAGCGAGAACATCCCCACCGCAACGGACACGTTGGCCACGAACGACAGCGCCCCGTAACGGGCGCGCGTGCGGGACCGCCAGTGCTTCTCGAATGCCTCGCCGGTCATCCCGTACGCCGCGCGCACGGCCTTGTCGAACGACCCCGTCTGCCGCCAGTAGGTGAGCAGATTGGTGAGTCCCGCCTCACCGCCGAGGGCCTCGAGCTCGCTCACCACCCGGTGCGCCATCGCGTAACTCCAGCCGGCCTCCACCCCGCCCCCGATGAACCCGTCCTCGAGCTGCGCGAGCGTGGGCAGCGTGCGCCATACCATGCCCACGGAGGTCTCGAACGCCTGTTCGCGCGACCACTCTCCCGCCGCGACGCTCGCGTAGCCCTCATCGAACCAGCGGGGCGGCAATGGCCCCATGGCCTCGTGCAGCGCGAGGTGCGCGAGTTCGTGACGCAGGACCGTGCGCGGGTCGCCCGCCTCGGAACCGGCGGCGCTCCCCTGCATCACGATCCGACGCTGATCGGGGAACGCGAACGCAGCGCCCCATTCCGGGGCGTTGGAGCCCACCCAGGCGCGCAACCGCCCCGCGTCGGGGGCGATCGCCACGAGCACATGCTCCCGCGGTCGCGGCAACCCCGGAAACGAATCGTTGCGCTGGGCCTCGCTCAGCAGACTGCGCGCGAGGCGTTCGTCGCGACGCGCGGCCACGATGGTGAAGCGGCCGTGATCGAGTCGCACGCCGGGATCTCCACGGCCGTTCTGTGCGGCCAGCGAGGGCACGCCGGCGAGGGCGCACACGACGAGCCCGACCGCCGCAATCGCGGCACGCACTCCAGACCGCCCGCGCACGATCAGCCGTTGCGCGGCGGCTCGCCTCCGTGCTCCACCACGAGCAGCATCTCCGCGCAGCGCTTCCCCCATGGACTGAACTTGTCCGACTCGCTCCCGGATTTCCACGCCCGCTGCGCGTTACCGCGACGGCCAGCAAACCCATACGTTCGCCCCATCTCGTACCACGCCTGCGGCACGTTGGGTCCGAGGACGAGCGCCTTCCGGCGGCCGTTGGTCCTCGGCGGCGTCGAGGACATCACTCGTCGGCAGCCCCTCGGGGGCCGGCGTTCTCCTCGGTGCGGTAGAAGCCGAAGATATCGAGCGGGTCCTGATGCGTGGCGAGCTCGGGCATGTCGCTGAGGGCCGCCAGCGACTGCCGCAGGTCCTCAGGGAGTGGTGAACGCAGGTCGATAACCTCACCCGACACGGGATGCCTGAAGCGGAGCCAGGCCGCGTGCAGGAAATGGCGACGCGGGGGAAGCGCGGCGAGCTTGCGCCCTCCTCCCCCGCCGTACGTATCGTCACCGATGACCGGGTGGCCCACGCTCGACAGATGCACCCGGATCTGGTGTGTGCGCCCCGAATGGAGATGCGCGCGCAGCAGATCCACGCTGTCGAAGCGGGCCAGTCGCACGAAATCCGTCCGTGCGGCCTTCCCCGTCGGGACGATGGCCATGCGCGTTCGGTCTCGGGGATCGCGCGCGATGGGCTTGTCGACCGTCAGCGTGTCCGACGCGAGGTGCCCCCAGCACACGGCGACGTAGCGGCGCGTAACCTGCCGCGCGGCGAGCGCCGTGCTGAGTATCCGGTGCGACGTGTCGGTCTTCGCGACGACCAGCAATCCGGAGGTGTCCTTGTCGAGTCGATGCACGAGCCCGGCGCGGTCTTCCCCGCCCCCTTCGGCCAGCGGTTCGCCACGGCCCATGAGGGCATTGACGAGGGTACCGCTCCAGTTGCCCGGCGCGGGATGCACCACCATACCGGCCGCCTTGTCCACCACCAGCAGGTGCTCGTCCTCGTACACGATGTCGAGCGGGATCTGCTCGGGGATGATCTCGCGGCCCGGCGGCGGCGGTACCGCCACCTGCACGGTATCGCCCGTTTCGGCACGGTAGCTGGCTTTCTGCGCTCCGCCATTCACCTGCACGTGTCCGTTGGCGATGAGCGTGGCGGCCTGTGTTCGCGACAGCCCACCATGCCGCGCGACGAGGAGATCCAGGCGCTCACCGGCCTCCTCGTCGACGGTGAATCGATATGTCGTGCCCTCGGTCACGAGGTTCCGCCGCCCTGTCCCCCGGCACCCGATGCTCCGGCAGCCTTGGCGGCCACCTGAAGCGCCTGGTCTTCCCGCCAGAGCGCCAGGACGAGGCAGACGGCGCCGATGGTCACGGCCGTATCGGCCACGTTGAAGGTCCAGAAACGGGTGGTGCCGATGCCAATGTCGATGAAGTCCACCACGCCTTCGCGCAGTCGGATGCGATCGAGCAGGTTGCCGATGGCCCCACCCACGATGACCGGCACGCCGAAGGCAGCCAGGCGCGAAGTGCGGGTGAGCTCGCCGGTGGCCCTGAGCAATACGCCCACGATGACGACGCTGAGTCCGGCGAAGATCCACCGGGACGCCGGGCCGAGGTGCATGCCGAACGCCGCCCCCGGATTGTAGGCGAGCGTAAAGCGCACCACGTTGCCGATGATCTCGTGGGGCATGTGCCGCGGCACGAGGTGCTCGACGGCCAGCGCCTTTGTGACGAAGTCGAGCAGCACGGTGATCGCGACGATCACCCAGAAGCGCACCGTGTTCGACGCGGCGGGCGCATCGGTGAGTACCGCGCTGGCGGCGGCGCGCGCCGCGGGAGACCGGGAATTGGACATCATGTTCACGGGGCGTAGTCGGACGGGGCGGCGGCCTGAGCACGAGCCGCGTCGGCTGCTGCCACCTCCCGACGTTCTTCGTTCCAGAGGACCAGCGCGAGCAGCATCGCGCCGCCGCTCACGGCAATGTCGGCCACGTTGAACGTGGGCCAGCGATGGACGCCGAAACCGACGTCCAGGAAATCGACGACGCCGTACTCGGAGCGGATGCGATCGATGACGTTGCCAACGGCTCCCGCCGCCACCAGCGCGACCGCCAACACTCGGCGGTAGTCACCGTCTTCCGTCTGCCTGTACAGCCGGCTGAGGATGACGAGCGCCCCTGCCGTGAGTCCCATGAAGATCCAGCGGGAGTACGGCCCGAGGTGCAGCCCGAAGGCCGCCCCCGGGTTGTACACCAGCGCAAAGCGGAACCACTCGCCGAACACCGGCTGTGGCGTCGCCGCGAGCGTGGCCTCGGCTACCCGCTTGCTGATCTGATCGAGAATGACAACCCCGAGGAAGACGGGAAACGCAACGATCGCCTTCACGTCATCCCTTCTTCGCGTCTTCCTCGCGCTGCTTGCACGCGATGCAGTAGCGGGCGTTGGGCAGCGCGTCGAGACGCTCGAACGCGATGTCCTCGCCGCACTGGTGACACTTGCCGAAGGTCTCCGGGGCCTTGTAGAGCCGACGGAGCGCCTGATCGATGTGCCACAGGAAGCGACCTTCCTTGGACGCGAAGAGGAACGCCTTCTCCCGTTCCATGGCATCGGTGCCCTGGTCGGCCATGTGGAACGAATACGCGCTGTTGTCCCCGTCGGCGGCTTCGCCGTTCGGCCCGAGGGTTTCGCTGTGATGCCCGAGTTCCTTCAGGACCCGCTTCCGCTCCTCGAGCAACCGCTTCTCGAAGTGCTGCAGCTGCTTCTTGGGCATCGGCTTCGGCTTTTTGGCGTCCTTGGCGGGCGAAGTCTTCGATTCGGCCATCACGAGTCTTCCCTGGTGAGCGCAAACCGGAACGCGCGTCCATCGACGTCGCCCGACTGCGTAGCGGTCCACATCGCGTCGTCGCCCCGGTCGGCGAACGGCATGTCCACTTCGTCGCCGAGCAGCAATCGCACGGCGAGTACTTCCTCGGCGATGCGGCTGCGGTACGCAGCCACGGCGCTTTCCACCTCGGCATCGCCGGACACGGCGAGGACGATCCGATCACTGACCGCCAGCTGCGCTTCCTTGCGCAGGCGCTGGACGCGGCTGATGACCTCGCGGGCCAGTCCTTCCCGTCGCAGTTCCGGCGTGATGGTGGGATCGAGGGCTACCCCGTACCCACCATGCTCCTGCACCACCGCTGCGCCGGAGGCGCGTCGGATGATGGCGACGTCGTCGGGGGCAATCAAGCGCTCGGCGCCGGCCGCCTGAATCGTGACACTCCGGCCCGCTGCCAACTCCTGCAGGACGGAGGCGTCGAGCGTGGCAATGACTTCAGCCACCTGGGGCGTTTCCTTCCCGAACTTCTTGCCCAGCGTGCGGAAATTCGCCTTGGCCTCGAGCGACACGAGCGAATCGGTCGAGGTGACGAATTCGACCCGCTTCACGTTCAGCTCGGAGGCCAGGAGCTCCCCCAGCGCCGACACCGGCGTGGCGTCGCCCGGCACCACACACTGCAGCGAGGGCAGTGGCTGGCGAACCTTCACGTCGGCCACGTCGCGCGCCGCATGGGCCAGGCCGGCCAGCGTCCGCACGTCGTCCATCGCCCGCTCGAGCGTGTCGTCCACCGGTGTGGGGGACTCGCGTGTGTACCGGGCAAGATGCACGGACACGCCGGTGAGCGCGCGGTGCACCGCATCCGTGATGAACGGCGCAAAGGGCGCCAGTAGGCGGCACGTGACGGTGAGCACCTCGTGCAGCGTGGCGAATGCCGCGCGATTGTCGGCGGTGTCCACCTCGTAGAAGCGCGCCCGACTCTGGCGCACGTACCACTTGGACACGTCGTCGTCCATGAACTGCATCACGCGACGCGCAGCCAGCGTGGCATCGTAGCTGTCGAGATGTGCGTTGACTTCGCGCTCCACCCGGGTGAGGCGCGAGAGGATCCAGCGATCGAGCGCCGGACGCTCCGCGACCGCCGGATCGGCCGCGCCGGGCTGCCAACCGAAGTTGGCGTACTGCGCGAAGATGCCGTTGTACACGTTGCGGAAGGTGAGCAGAAAGCGCCCCGCCGTTTCGCGGATCGCGTTCTCGTCGAAGCGACGCGGCACCCAGACCTGGCTCGACGCCACGAGGAACAGCCGCACGGCGTCGGCACCGTGGCGCTCCATCACCTCCCACGGGTTGACCACGTTGCCCTTCGACTTGGACATCTTCTGTCCTGTCGCGTCGAGCACGAGGTCGTTCACCACCACGTTGCGGTAGGGCGCCGCGCGATCGTCACCGTTGTTCGGCAGGGCATCGCCCAGGGTGGTGGCGATGGCGATGAGCGAGTAGAACCAGCCACGCGTCTGGTCCACCCCTTCGGCGATGAAGTCGGCGGGGAACTGCGCTGCCACCACGTCCTTGTTCTCGAAGGGGTAGTGCCACTGCGCAAAGGGCATCGAGCCCGAATCGAACCAGGTGTCGATCACTTCGTTGACGCGACGCATGGTACCCTTACCGCTCGGCGCCGGCCACGTGTACTGGTCGATGTGCGGCTTGTGCGGGTCGAAGTCGTCTGGCAGTGGCTTCCCGATGCGCTGCGCGAGGTCGGCATAGCTCCCGATCACGTCCACTTCGGCGGGATCCTCGTCGTTGACCCAGACCGGCAGCGGCGTGCCCCAATAGCGATCACGCGAGATGGCCCAGTCGACATTGTTCGACAGCCACTCGCCGAACCGGCCGGTCCCCACTTCGGTGGGGTTCCAGTTGACCTGTCCGTTGCGCTGGAGCAGCGCGTCGCGCACTGCAGTGGTGCGCACGAACCACGAGCCGCGCGCGTAGTACAGCAGCGGCGTGCCGCAGCGCCAGCAGTGCGGATACGCGTGCACGAACTGGCTCGCCTTCCACAGCACGTCACGCTCACGCAGCACCTCGATGATGCGCGCATCGGCCTGCTTTACGAACATCCCGGCCACCTCGGGGATGCCCTCCACGAATTCGCCGCGCGCGTTCACGGGCTGCACGAATGCGAGCCCGTGACGCTGCCCGGCCGCGTAGTCATCGGCGCCGAACGCGGGGGCCATGTGCACCACGCCCGAGCCGTCGGCGGCGGACACGAACTCTTCGGGGACGATGATCTCGTGCCGGCCGTCGGCGGGGTATTCCACCCAGTCGAGCGGACGACGGTAGCGGCGACCGGCGAGATCGCTCCCCGTCACCGTGCCCACGACGTCCCAGCGATCGGCCCAGTCTCCGCCCAGTACGCCGGGGACCCGCGCGTCGGCCAGGATGATGGTCCACTCAGCGCCGCTCTTCTTTCGCAGCTCCGCGTACGTCAGGTCGGGATGTACCGCCAGCGCCGTGTTCGAGACCAGCGTCCACGGCGTGGTGGTCCAAACGAGAATGCGTTGGCGCATCGCCGGCGCGTTGCCCTCGGCGTCGAGCAGATCGAGTGCCACGTAGACGCTCGGATCTTCCACATCGTCATAGCCCTGCGCCACCTCGTGACTCGAAAGGGCGGTGCCGCAACGCGCACAGTACGGGAGGATCTTGTGGCCGCGGGTGAGCAACCCCTTGTCGTGCATGGTGCGCAATGCCCACCACACACTTTCCACGAAGTCATGCGAATACGTGACGTAGGGATTGGCGTAGTCGAGCCAGTACCCGTAGCGCTTCGACTGTTCCTCCCATTCGCCGCGATACTTCCACACGCTCTCACGGCACCGACGGTTGAACTCCGCGACACCGACCTGCTCGATGAGCTGCTTCCCGCCCAGCTTGGCGATTTCGGCGGGATCGACGCCCTGCCGCGCCGCCTCCTCGCGCTGCAGTTCCTTCTCGACCTCGATTTCGACGGGCAGGCCGTGCGTATCCCACCCCGCCTTGCGCGGCACGTAAAACCCCTGCATCGCGCGATGGCGGCAGAACAGGTCCTTGATGGTGCGCGCGAAGACGTGATGAATACCCGGGCGACCATTGGCCGTCGGCGGCCCTTCGAAGAACACGAAGGGCTTGGCATCGGCGCGCGATGCCTGCGACTGCTCGAACAGCTTTTCGGCATCCCACTGGGCCAGGATGCCGCGCTCGAGATCGTCGGCGGTGGTGTCCGGAAGCAACGGGTACAGCACGGTGTCCTGCGTCATGGGCACGAAATGAGGAGAACGAGGAAGATCAGAGTCGCGCCAACACGCCGCGCACGACCGCCGCGAGCTTGGGCTCGGCGCTGCGGGCCACGGCAATGATCTCGGCAAGGTGGGCCGGCGCAAGCGCATCGGGCAGACACTGATCCGTAATGATCGACAAGCCGAGCACGCGCATCCCGCCGTGCACCGCCACGATCACCTCGGGCACGGTGCTCATCCCCACCACATCGGCGCCGAGATTGCGCAGGAGGCGATACTCGGCCCGCGTTTCGAGATTGGGCCCCTGCACCGCCACGTAGACGCCTTCCCGCAGCGTGATGCCGGCCTCGGTGGCCACGGTACGTGCAACCGCGCGCAAGGCCGCGTCGTACGGCTCCGACATGTCGGGAAAACGCGGCCCGAGCGTCTCGTCGTTGGGGCCGATGAGCGGGTTGTCACCGAGCAGATTGATGTGATCGGCGATGAGCATGAGGTCCCCGGGCGCCCACAACGGATGCATGCCGCCGCAGGCGTTGCTCACGATGAGCGTGCCGGCACCGAGCGCGCGCAACACCCGGACGGGAAAGGTGACCTGCTGGAGCGAGTAGCCTTCGTAGCGGTGGAAGCGCCCCTGCATCGCCACCACCGTCTTCCCCGCGAGTGTGCCGCACAAGAGTCGCCCGTTGTGCGTTTCCACCGTGGAGAGCGGGAAGTTGGGCAGCTCCGCGTACTCGATCACCTGCTCGACCTCGATCTCGTCGGCAAGGCCGCCGAGCCCGGTCCCGAGGATGATGGCGCAATCGATCGGCCTGTCGAAGCGCGTGCGCACGGCCAGCGCGCAGGCTTCGATGCGCTCACGCGCATACACGGCACCGCTCACGGCCCGTCCTCCACCACCGCGTGGTGGGCGTCAAGGGCGGTGAGGAGGATTCCCTGCGCGGAGCTCCGGAAGTCGTCGTCGGTCATTCGCTGGTCCGGGTGCGTCAGGTGCGATTACCGAAGAGCAACGTCCCGAGTCGCACGTGCGTGGCTCCTTCTTCCACGGCAAGTTCGTAGTCGCCGGACATGCCCATGCTGAGCCACTCCGCGGCGTGACCGGCCGAACGCAGCAGGTCACGGGCCGTGCGCGCCCCCGTGAACACCTGTCGCAGTTCCCGCTCGTTGGCGTCGAACGGTGCCATGGTCATGGCCCCGCGCACTCGCAGCGACGGCAACGCCCGCAGGCGATCGGCGAAGCCCGGCACCTCGGCAAGCGGCAGCCCGCTCTTGCTCGCCTCACCGCTGACGTTCACCTGCACAAGCACGTCGAGCGACTGTCCCGCCTTCGCCGCCTCGTCGTGGAGCGCCACGGCGAGGCGCTCACTGTCGAGCCCGTGGACGAGCGCGAAGCGCAGGGCGTGCTTGGCCTTGTTGCGCTGCAGGTGGCCGATGAGATGCCAGCGTACCGGAGCCGACACCAGCGCCATCTTCCCCTCGGCTTCCTGCACCCGATTCTCACCGACGTCGGTCACCCCGGACTGCCACGCGGCTTCGACCGCTTCCGGACCGTGCGTTTTCGTGACCGCCACCAGCGTGACCTCCTGCCCATGTCCACCGCGGTCGCGCGCCTCGGCGATGCGCGCGCGCACCTCCGTTACCGCTTCCTGCACGGCCTCCGGCCGCGGTGCCGCGACATGGTCGGAAATTGGCATAGCACATAAGGTTAGATACCGCTGCACCCCGACACAAGTAACGTATCCGTGAGGCGTTGTACCGTGGCGCAACGCAGCAGTTCCTGTGCCGTCCGAGCGGCCGGATCGGCGAATGGCGGCAGCCCCGCCAGCGCATCCGGCGGCACCTGATCGCGGCTGCTGCGCATGGCCCGCGTGTTCAGCACGGTGGCGCCTGGGCCGGCCGCACTGTCGGGGGCGTAAACGAGACCATGCAGGGCCCATCCCCGTCGTACGTCGAGGCGCCGACGGTCGCCGGCGTCCAGCAGGGTACTCACTCGAACTGCTCGGCGCTTCTCCACGGCACTCCGCATGACAGCGGCGAGTGTCGCCTCAGGGCCGGCCCATGGAGCCACCAAATCGCGCGGCAGCGCCCCCGCGCGGGCCAGCCCCGCACGATACCATTCGGCTCCCAGCAACGGGACGGTCACGACGGTCACGTCGAGGCGGACGTCTTCGACCTGCTGCAGGTACCAGAGGGGGAAGGTGTCGTTGTCGCCGGCCGCGATGAGGATCCCGCCATCCGGCACGGCGTCGAGCAGCAGCCTCGCGTAGGTGCGCGGCAGGGTGGCCACCGGCTCAGCGGTTCGGTCGGCCACCGGACGGTTCGCGAGCACCGGCAGCAGGGCGATCCCGAACGGCAGCAGGGCGAGCGGTGCGGGAAGGCGACGGGCAAGCGCGGTCGCCACGGCGGTGAGGCCGACGCCGGCGAGCAGCCCCCACGCCCAGAACCCCAAGGCGAAGAAATAGTCCCGTTCGCGGGCCTCGTGGGGGGCGCCCTCGGGGAGCACCCCGACGCCGAAGGACGGCCCGGCCTGCAGGTTGAGCCACAGGGCGACGCCCACGGTGGCACTCGCCAGCAACACCGCCATCCCCCGCCCCACCCGCGCGTCGTATCGCCAGAGCCTACGAAGGCCCAGAATACCCAGCCACGCCCACGAGAGCGAGAGCAGGGTGCGCGCGGCGGCTGGTTCCGGATGCGGGTGCACACCGATCGCCACCTGCCAGTCGGCCCACTCGAACACGTTGCCGAGCTGAAGCCACAGTGGCGCACGTCGGGGCCAGAGTCCGGCCACGGCGTACTGTTCCCGTCGGAGTAGCGAGACGAGCGACGCCACGGTCTCCGGATTGCCGCTGTCGAGCACCGGATTACGGGCCGACAACAGCGGGAGAATGGCGACCGCCGACAACCCGAGCGCGAACAGCGCGGCCCAGATCACCACATCACGCGCGCCGGGCCGCTCGCCGCGCCACGCGAAGACGATCGCCGCGGGCACGGCCACCAGCACCGACAGGTGCAGCGGGACGGCCAGTCCGGCGACGAACGCGATCAACGCGCGTCCCCGGCGGCGCTGATCTGGCGTGGCGTCCACCCTTCCCGCGTACTCGCCGGCAAGGAGCATGGCCACACCGACCAGCATGGCCACCGCGTACACTTCGGTCTCGGTGGCGTTGTTCCACACGCTGTACATGACGCCGGCCATGACGGTGGCCACGACCGCGCCACGCGCGCCGATCCATCGCGCGAGGGCGAAGGCCGCGGCGCCACCTGTCAACGCCGACGCCCACACCGACAGCAGCGTGACCGAGCGCGGTGGCGCAACGCTGCCGAACAGCTTGGTCGCCACGTTCGCCAGCAGCACCCAGAGTGGCGTTCCCGGCGGGTGCGGAATGCCGAGGGTATGCGCCGCCGTCATGAATTCGGAGGCGTCCCAGAAGGTGAGATCGGGTGCGGCGGTGGAGAGGTAGATGCCCAAAAGCACCATCGTCGCCACGACTGCGGCGACGACGGTGTTCGGCAACTGGATTCGTCTGGCTGGCCTCAACGAGGAACGGCCATTACGCGGGCGCCACCTCGGGACCGCCGAGCAACGGCGGCGTAATGGGGCGCGGCGCCGCGACCGGCGGCGCGATCGGGG
>DCZC01000049.1:8963-15516 GCA_002331565.1 Gemmatimonas sp. UBA2094 | reverse complement strand
GTGGTGCATCGCGACATCAAGCCCGACAACGTGCTGCTCGACCGCGAGTCCGGGCGCGCAATGGTCACCGACTTCGGGATCGCGCGTGCGGCGGAGAGTGGCTCGCGGCTCACGCAAACCGGCATCGCGGTCGGCACGCCCGCTTTCATGAGCCCCGAGCAGGCCATGGGCGACAAGGAGGTCGACGGGCGCAGCGATCTCTACTCGGTGGGCGTGATCGGCTACCTCATGCTCGCCGGCAGACTGCCGTTCGAAGCGGCCACCACACCGGCCATGCTCATGAAGCAGGTGAGCGAAACGCCGCCGCCACTGCGGGCCTTCCGCCCCGATGCGCCGCGCGCGCTGGTGGACATCCTCGAGCGGTGTCTCGCCAAGACGCCGGCCGGCCGGTGGGAGAGCGCCCTGCAGCTGCGCGATACGTTGCGCCGGGCGCAGCGTGACGGCTCCCTCGCGGCGCCCATGCCAAGCGCGGTGCCGCCGATGCACGCGGGGCCGGTGCGTTCGGTATCGACCGATGTCATGCGCGGCGATGCCCGAGATCCGATGCGGGAGGACGAGTTCGGACACCGCGCCGAAGACTGGGCTCCACGCCGCGTACTCGAGCCGTCGCCGGCGCCGCGCCAGCTGCCGTCACCCGGTGTGCTGCCCCCTATTCCCGTGCTGCCGCCGCTCCCCATGAACGCCGACCGTTCGGCGAAGCGTGAGTGGAAGAAGGCCAACAGGGAAGCGGTGAAGCAGTGGCGGCAATCGGTGAAGATGCAGCGCCAACAGGCGAACGAAGCGTACGTGGCCGAACTCAAAGCGCATCGTACCGCGGGAGCGCTGGCTCGGATGCCGCAGGTGTCGCCGGCGGTCGTCGCCGACCGGGTCATGTCGTTCCGCAAGAATGTGAAGTGGTTGTCGGGTTCGTCGGCCGTCGGCATCGCGAGTCTCGTCATCGGCGTGTCGCTCCAAGCCGAGGCGTTCATCGCGCCGATGCTCGGTGGCCTGGTGGTGGGACTCGGCAGCTTGAGTGTGGCCGGACGCAACGCACTCAGGCTGTGGCGCATCGGCATCTCCCCGCTGGCCGCGCTGGGCGACGGCTGGCGCGACGCACCGTCGGCGAAGGACAACCGTTCCCATCACGAGCGACTCGCCGAGCTGGTGGAGAAGACCGCGGGGGCCGTGGCGCACTCGACGTACGGCGACGTGGTGCGCAACGCCTGCGACGACCGTCTCGTGATCGCCGAGGTCACGGAGCGGCTCTCGCCCGAAGACAAGGCGCTCGTGCCCGATGTGGACTCCACCGCTGACGCGTTGCTCGCGCGTATCGGCGGGCTGGCCGGCGGCCTCGAACGACTCGCACGCGACCTGCCGGGCGGAGCGTTGGCCGACCTGCAGGCGCGCATCGCAGTGCTCGAAGCCGAGCCGGAACACAGCCCCGATCGTGAGCGCCGCCTGTCGCTGCTCACCCGGCAGCGTGCCTCGCTCGAGGATCTGCAGTCGCGCCGCGACACCATGCACCGGCAGCTCGACAGCGCCAGCATGGCGCTGCGCAGTCTGCGCCTCGACATCGTGAAGTTGCGCACCATCGGCGTGCACGCCGCCGCCGACGATGTGACCAGCGCGACGCAGGAAGCGCGCGCGGTGTCGCGTGAACTGGGCTATGTGCTCGACGCGGCCGAGGAAAGCCGTCGGCTCTGACGTCCGTCAGACGTCGAGGTAGCTCCATTCCTTCGTGAAGGGGATCCGGCTCATCAGCACGGCCCGATCCTTCAGCACCACGAGCCGGTCACTCGGATTGATCCCGATGCCGTTCTTTTCGTCGTAGAGCCCCGGCTCCACCGAGAACGTCATGCCTTCTTCCACGACGGAGTGGTCACCAAGCGCAAGAAACGGTGGCTGATGTCCCACGAAGTTCTGCCCCTGCCCGTGCCCGGGGCGATGGTAGATGTACTCCTGCATGCCCTGCTTGATCTGATACGCGTGCACCTTGTAGGCGATATCCGAGCAGATCGCGCCCGGTTTCGTTTCCTCGACGATCATCTGCACGGTGTCGGCCACCACCTGCCACATGCGATCGTGCGCCGCGTTGGATGGCTTGAGGATGTAGTTGCGGTACCCTTCGCCGCCGTAGCCGCCGAGCAGGATGTCGCAGTTCACGTACACCGGCTGCCCTTTGCGGATGGGGGCGTGAAAGAACTGGTTGGGGTGCGGGTACGCGGTGGCCGCACCCGTGCGCACGTAATTGCCGGTGACCTCCATCCCCACGGCGCTGTGCGGCCGCCCGTCTCGTCGCACGTCGCGCATCATGAGGTTGATGCCGAACTGCGACAGGGCCTGTCCCACCTGATAGTCCGTCGTGCGCGTGCCATGCTCGAGCAGGTAGTCGCGCGCGAAACAGTGCACGAGATCGAAATAGCGATACGCACGTTGCGTGAGGGCGATCTCATCCGGCGTCTTGATGATCTGCATCTGCAGACACGCATCGCTGATGTCGACCCACTTGGCGTTCGGCAGCACCCGTTCGAACGTGCGCTGTGCCGACGGTGTCAACTCGCGATCGAGCCCGATGGTGGCGTCACCCAATCCCTTTGCCGCCAACTTGCCGAGCACCCACGCCCACAGATCGACGCGGGCGCCCTTCGTGAGTTCCCCACGGTTGGGGAACCCGCCCTCCGCATGCGGATAGCAGAAGTAGTAGTCGTTCTCGGTGCACCACCACGACGTGATGAGGTCGCGATCGATGGCCGGGGAAAACCAGTACACCGAATCGGTTTCGCGCGTGGGCATCATGGCCCATGTCGTGCGCTCGCCACTGCCGCGGAAGCAGCCGGTGAAGTACACGAGGTTCACATCGCTCTGCAGCAGCAGGAGATCGACCCCGCGGTTGCGGGCGCGTTCGCGCAGACGGCGGGACTGGGTCTGATACCAGGCGAGTGGCAGGCGATCGGTGCCCACCGGTGCCGGCGCGGGTTGATCGGGACGGTCCACGAGCAGGCGTTGCGAGCCACCCTGAGGGGTGGTGGCTTGCGCACTCAGGGCATCGGCGGCGGCAGCGGCGCTGGCGAGTCCCAGTCCGATCTGGCGAACGAAATCGCGGCGGGAGGCGGTCATGCGCACAATGGACCGCCGCGCCGGGAGCGCGTCAATGGGCGGTGGTCACAGCTCTCAACGCCGCCGCACGCAACGGCCCGCCCGACCCCCTTCGCTCTTCATCGGCAGCGCCGGGACGAACGCGCCGTTCGCATCAGTAGCCCCGCTCGTCGAATTCCTGCATGAGCGTGCCGTGCCCAAAGCGCGAGGCGGCCTCCTTGCCACGCACCGCCGCCGCCCGCGCCTCGTCATGTCGTCCCAGCGTGACCAGGGTGTCGCAGTAGCGCAGCCACCCGTTCCCTTCGTCGTCGTACGCGGCGAGATATGCCGCCAGTTCGGTGGCCGCTTCCTCGAGCAGATTGGCCTTGAGCAACTCGTTGGCGAGGCCGAAGCGCACGAGGGCGTTGTTGGGCTGGCGCGCGGCCATGGCGCGCATGGTGTCGAGACGATCGGTCATGGGTATCGGAAAGGTCGGCGGGTAATGAGTTCGCTCACGAGCGTGCCGAGGCGGTCGGGGGCTTCCTCCGGTGCCACGTGCGCCACGCCGGAGAGCGTGTGCACAGTGGCGGTGCCGTTGGTGGCGGCCTTCACCCAGCCGACGACGCGCCCGCGGCGGGTCTCGTCGAGGAAGGGGTCGTCGTTGCCAAGCACCAGCGCCGTGGGGCAGCGAATGGCGCCGGGCGCCAGCGTCTGCACCGTATCGCCGCGCGACCGTTGCAGCGCCGCCAGCTGCGCACACGCGGCATCGCGTCCGTCGCGCATCCGGAACGGCTTGAGATACACGTCGAGCGCGTGCGCGCCCACATCACGATGGGCGAAGCCGGGCAGCAGCACCGAGTGCAGCGCCGACGCGAGCCACGCGGGCGACAGCCGCTTCCAGAGCCACACGAGCGACGCGACGCGTCGCACCCGCCGGTTGAGCGGCGCCTCGCCCGCGTTGGCGGCGAGCAGCGTGGGATTCACCAGCATGAGTTGCGCAATGTGTTCGGGCCATTCGTGGGCCACGCGGGCAGCAATGGCCGCCCCCATGCCGTGGCCCACCAACACTGCCTCGCGCACGCCCATCACGTCGAGCAACTGCTCGAGTCGGGTGGCGTGGGCGGCAACGGTCATCGCGTGCGAGCCGGGCGGATCGCTGCGCCCGTGGCCCAGCAGGTCGAGCACCAGCACCCGGTGCCCCTTGGGGAGCCGGGGAAGGACGTCCTGCCACAGGTGGGACGACGTGAACGACCCGTGTACCAGTACGATGGGGTGACCGGCGCCGCGCTGGCCGAAGGCATAGCAGTACAACCGGACCCCGTCGAGGTCCACGAACTCGCCGCGCACTCAGGTGCGCCGGCGCCGGGGGTGCGCTGCGTTCGCCATGCCTCACAAGGCTAATGCGCAACCCGAACGCCGGAAATGACGCGGGGGCACCGGCGCGACGCCGATGCCCCCGACCATGTGGCCCGAGGCCACGACCAACGGCTCAGCGGCCGCCGCGACGGCCCTGTGGCATGTTCTTCACGTTCTCGTCGAACTTGGCCTTGTCGGCGTCGCTCGTGAGAATCGCCTTGAGGGCGGCGTTCCGCTCCTCGTTCATCTTCTGCATCTGCTCACGCATGCCGGCCATGTCGCCGCCGCCGGAGCGCATCGCCTGCATGGATTCCATTTGCTTCTGCATGCCGGCCATGATGACGGTGTCGGCCTTCGCCGACTGCGCCGCCGACAGGGTGATGCCCTGGAAGAGCATTTCCTTCTGGCGGGCGATGCGCTGCTCGGGGGACATCTGCATGCCGCCCATGCCGCCGCCCTGGGCAAAGGCCGGCGTGGCGATCGCGAGTGCCGCCGCGGCGGCCAGAATTCGAAGCGTGGTCTTCATGAATGGGATCGGTGGGTGGGTTGAAGCGGATGGCCGACGCCCCTTGCGTCGCGCGAGCGCCTCCGTAGGTAGACGTACGGCCCCCCCAAATCGTTAAGCTCCTCGGCTGCCTCTGGCGCCTCCATGTCCAGAGCGTACAATACCGGAATCGTGACCACTCCTCCCTCGCTTCCACCGTTGGCGGATCTCGACGCCGCACCGGTCCCCGGCGAAATCACCGTGCCGCGGCCCGTGTTCGTTCCGCCCCCGCCCCCGCCCCCGCCGCCACCGGTGCTCGTGCCGGCGACGTGGCTGCTCGACCATGGGGGGCCGGCCGTCCAGCTTCGGCTCCTGCGTGAAGTGGCGGGCGTGCCGGTTCAGTACCCGGGGCTTCCGCGGTTGCCGTACGCCAGTCGCGCCGGCTGGCATTTGCTGGGTATGCAGGATCGCGACGGCACGTGGTCGGCCGGGATGCTGAGCGTCCCCACCGCGGCGCGCCTGATCGGCGTAGGCACCATTCCTGCCTTCCGACGCCTGCTCGAGCTGGGGTGGGATATCGAGGCGCCGGGGATGCTGGCCACGCGGCGGGTGCTGTTCCGCCTGCTGGCCGAGGACAACGACCCCACGCTGCTGGCCGAACTGCGCCCCCCCGGGGACGACGAGGATCTGGTGCGCCATGGCCGTCTCCTGCTCCGCGAAGCCGCGGCGTGCGCGCTGGCGCAGGCCGGGTTCGAAAGCGATCCGCGGCTCCGCGGGGCGGCCCGCCGCCTCGTCGACCGCGTGGACGCGTTCCTGGGCTCCCCGTTGGCGTCGAAGCCGTGGATCCGGATCGGGAACCAGCATGTGCTGGCCGCCGAGGCGGCGGTGCCGTCGTTTCATCTGCTGGTGATGCTGGCACACATGCCGCAGTTCCGCAGTGAGCACGCCCAGTTCATCGAACGGCTGTACCAGTGGCTCACCCAGCCGTGGCCGCGGCAGGCCCCGGTGCAGCAGGTGGGGGAGTATCTGGTGGAGCAGCCGCATCTGGTGCTGGGTGACTTCCTCAGCACGCGCAGTGCGCTGGATCAGGACATGCCGAGCGCGGTGGCGTGGCTGGAAGCGATGGCGCGACTCGGGTTCCTCGGCCGCCACGAGGGGTGGGTGAAGCTGCTCGACCGGACACTGGACGATCGCGGGAAGCGCGGCGTCTGGACCCCGCCGCGATCGATGAGCATGCCGGGTCAGGTGCCGCCGTGGGCCTGGCCGGTGCTGCCGCTGCACGACGGCGCCCTCGCCGCCGGTGCGGACAAGGCGGAGGCGCTCTCGGCCGACGTGACCTTCCGGCTGGCCCTCATCGCCAAGCTGGCCGGGCGCACCCTCGAGTTCAGCTGACCAGACTCGGCTCGGCCGGCCGCGGTTCGGCCCACCGTTCGTCGCCGGCGGTGTTATGTTTCTCAGCTATACATGACAGTCATCGATCCTGATACGCTCGTCGGCGATGTGACCTTCGCCGACTTGGGGCTGGCACCGCCCCTGTTGGACGCCCTCCGCGAAGCCGGCTACGAACGCCCGACCCCCATTCAGCGCGAAGCCATTCCGCTCGCGCTGACGGGCCGCGACCTCATCGGCCTGGCACAGACCGGCACCGGCAAGACCGCC
>DCZC01000049.1:0-8787 GCA_002331565.1 Gemmatimonas sp. UBA2094 | reverse complement strand
ACCGGCAAGACCGCCAGCTTCACGCTGCCCATGGTGCACCGCCTGCTTGGCGGACCGCGCCGGACCCGTGTGCTCGTGCTCACCCCCACCCGCGAGCTGTGCCTGCAGGTGGAAGAGAGCGTACGCAAGTATTCCAAGCATGCGCCGGTGGACTGCATTCCGGTGTACGGCGGCGTGGGCTACGAGCCCCAGGAGCGCGCGCTCCGCAACGGCGTGGACGTGGTGGTCGCCACGCCCGGCCGTCTGCTCGATCATCTCGAGAAGCGGAACGTGGACTTCACGTACCTCGAGACGCTCGTGCTCGACGAAGCCGACCGCATGCTCGACATGGGCTTCGCGCCGCAGATCAACCGCATCGTCGAACAGATCCCGCGGTACCGCCAAACGCTGCTCTTCTCGGCCACCATGCCTCCAGAAGTGGAAGCACTCGGCCGCAAGTATCTGCGCAAGCCGGTGGTGGTGCAGGTGGGCCGTCGCTCGGGGGCCGCGAAAACGGTGACGCACGCCGTGTACCCCGTGCCGCGTCATCGGAAGAATGACCTGCTGGTGCACCTCCTCAAGGCCGACGAACACGACTCGGTGCTGGTGTTCACGCGCACGAAGAGCGGTGCCGACCGGGTGGTGCGCGACCTGTCGCAGGCCGGCATTCAGGCAGGCGCGATGCACGCCGACAAGTCGCAGCGCGAGCGCATGTCGGCCCTCGAGGATTTCAAGAGTGGCAAGCTGCGTGTACTGGTGGCCACCGACATCGCCCAGCGCGGACTCGACATCAGCGGCATCACGCACGTGATCAACTTCGATGTGCCGCAGCAGCCGGAAGACTACGTGCACCGCATCGGCCGCACGGGCCGCGCGGCGAGCACCGGCGATGCGTACACGTTCATGAGCGCCGAAGAGATCGGCACGGTGCGTACCATCGAACGCGTGATCGGGCAGGAGATCCCGCGCGTATCGGTGCCGGGGTTCGATTTCGGGACCTGACCCCGGCCGTCACCGCCACTCGACACGTCCCAGACGCGAGACGTTGATGGTGTCGGCGCGCGCGCCGCGTGAGAGGATGAGGCGCAGATTCGCCGCCCCGACGCCGAGTCCGTCGGGCGCGTAGGCCATGGAGTCGCGGGTGGATGTCACGCGCACCCCGCGCGGTGCGAAATCGGCCATGGCGAGCGTGTCGGGACCGGCGTGCACGACCACCCGCCCCCGGGCGCCGTCGATGTGCACGGCGGTGCGTTCTCCCGCGGAGAGCGCGTGATCCCGGGCGAGGGCGAATAGGGCGGTGGATTCGCGGGAGGCCGTCTCGACCGCCACCGCCTCGAGCAGCGGCGCCCCGCCGAACAGGGCGATCCCGGCGAGGATGCCGAGGATGGTGAGGATGAGGAGTTGCTCGAGGGTAGTGGAGCCGGGGCGCATGAGACTCGAACGGGTGAGATGTGGGAGGCGCCGCGCCTCCCATCCCCAACCGGGGGATCGCGCCGCGTGGTCCGCGCAGTCTTGCGCCGACGGCGCGGAATCCCGTTACCGAAAAACGCCGGATTGTACCAATTCGACGCCGTCCGCCCGTCTCCCCTGTCTGCGCCCCTTGGGTACATTTGGGCACACCCACCTGCCACGTCATTTTCAGAAACATGCGGATTGCCATTTCCACCGGCGGCGGTGACGCCCCGGGCCTGAACGCCGTTATTCGGGCGGCCGTGCTGTCGGCGCGCACCCGCGGCTGGGACGTCCTGGGCATCAAACGCGGGTTTGCCGGCCTGCTGGGTGAGGACGAAATCGTGCCCCTCACCGTGGACAGCGTCCGCGGCATCGCCGGCCAGGGTGGCACCATCATCAAGACCACGAACCGCGGCAGCCCGTTTTCGTACCCCGTCCAGCAGCCGGACGGCAGCTGGAAGCACGTCGACCGCTCGGACGAACTGGTCGAGAACGCGCGCAACCTTGGGATCGAAGCCATCATCTCCATCGGCGGCGACGGCTCGCTGAAGATCGCGCAGCAGCTGCAGGCGAAGGGGGTGCGGGTGGTAAGCGTGCCCAAGACGATCGACAACGACGTGGCTGGCACGATCACGACGTTCGGTTTCGACACGGCCGTCAATACGGCCATGGAAGCGATCGACAAGTTGCACACCACGGCCGAGTCGCACGACCGCGTGATGGTGCTCGAGGTGATGGGGCGCGAAGCCGGGTTCATCGCACTGCACGCCGGCGTGGCGGGGACGGCCGACGTGATTCTCATTCCCGAAATCGAGTGGGAGCTCGAGAAGGTGTGCGAGAAGATCATGGAGCGCGACGCCAGCGGAAAGCGCTTCAGCATCGTCGTGGTGGCCGAGGGCTCGAAGCCGAAGGGCGGCCACGAATCCATCATCGGGGCCTCACTTCCCGGTCAGGATCGTCGCCTTGGTGGCGTGGCCGAGCGGCTGGCGTACGATATTCAGCAGCAGACAGGCAAGGAAACGCGCTCGATGGTGCTGGGGCACCTGCAGCGTGGGGGCTCGCCGACGGGGTATGATCGTCTGCTGGCCACGCGCTTCGGCGCCGCGGCTGTGCAGGCGGTGGCCGACAAGAAGTGGGGGCACATGGTGGCACTCCAGTCGCCGCACATCGTGCCGATTCCGATCGAGGACGTCCTGCGCGAAACGAAGCGGGTGGATCCGAAGCACGATGTGGTGCAGACCGCGCGGATGATCGGGATCAGCTTCGGGGACTGATCCAGGGTCTCGGGGATGAGACTTCCGTGGGGGACACGCAGTGTCCCCCGGTCTGGACAGGTCCGCGTTCGCGGCGGCCCCTCCCCCTGTCCCCAAGGTACCGTTCTACTGATACTTAGGCCAGCCGCGCCCGGATCGCCCGGACATGGCATGCCCCCTGCCCCTGATGCCGGCGGGAGGTCTGATGCGGTCCACCCCGGACCTGCGCAGGCCGCTGCTGGAGGATGTGCCCGTGACGTTGCTCTCGAACTCAGGCTGGTCGCGCGCTCCGCGCAGGCGAACCTCTGCTCCGTGGCGCCTGCTGCTGTCTGCCGTGGCGCTTGCGTTGCTGGTCCCGGCGGGTCGGGCGTCGGCGCAGGCGCGCGACAAGGACAAGGACAAGGACCGCGACAGCGAGAAGGCCGGCGTCCCGCGTGAGTACTTGCCGCCGGCGGGGATGTGCCGGGTGTGGATCGACGGCGTGCCGCCGACGCAGCAGCCCGCCCCCACCGACTGCGCCTCGGCGGTGCGGAGCCGTCCGGCCAACGCCCGGGTGATCTACGGCGAGGACAAGGCGAAGGGGAAGAAGGTCGACGACCTCCCCATCAAGAGTTTACGCGGCACCGACAAGAAGGGGCCGCCGCTCGTGCCCCCGATCGTCTTCGACGGCAACAGCGACAACGGGTAGCGGGTGACGCGCATTCAGCGCTGACGTTTTCGCGGATCCCGACCCCGACCCACGGTTGCGGGTAGATTGCCGGAGTGAGACAGACAACCGACCGCTATCTGCCCCCCGATCGCGAGAGCTTTCTCGCGTCGAAGCCTGCCACCGGCCGCATCATCGTCATCGCGCCCACACGCGCGGCGTGCGAGACGATCGAACTCGCGGTGGGGCTTCACATCGACACGTTCCTCGAGCGCACCCGCGGCGAGGAGCTCCGGCGGCTCGCCGCCAGCGGGGACGGGTTCGGCATCGTCGCCGGCACTGGCACCGGTAAGACGCTCGCCATCCGCCCGATCGCCGAGACGATTCTCGGCACCACCGACCTGCGTGTGGGGGTGGTGAACCGCGAGCGCGAAGCCACACCGGAAACGCCTACATGGAACGTGGTGATCATCACCACCGGCATTGCGCGTCGCTGGTTCCAGGATGGCGACATCCATCCCACCGATACGCTCATCGTCGACGAAATCCACCAGACGAGCGCCGAGCTCGAACTGTGTCTCGCGCTCGGCAAGCGCGTGGGGTGTCGCTTCATCTGGTTGTCGGCCACCGTCGATCCGTCGTTCTACGCGCGCTATCTCGACAGCGGCGACGTGTTGCAGGTGACCGCATTCGACGCTACGAAGGCGGCGAAGGTGGACGTGGAGCGCAAGCAGCCGCTCGCCTTCCTCGATGACAAGTTCCTGCAGAAGCTCGCGCGCAGCGAACGCGGCGTGGCGATTTTTCTGCCGACGCGCGCGAGTGTCGAGGAGGCGGCGGAGTGGGTGCGTCACCGGTATCCGCGCATCAGTGCGGCGCACTACCACGGTGGGGAGCCCATCCGCGTGATCCGGCCGTTCCTCGAGGGCGTGATCCCCAAGCCGTTCTTCATCGCCATGACGGCGGCTGGGCAGAGTGCGCTCAACGTGCCCGGGCTCGACACCGTCATCATCGACGACACGCGTTTCACCAATCTCATCGATCGCGGGCGCAACGTGCTCACGCGCGTGCACCTCGGCGCCAACGAAATCCTGCAGATGGCGGGGCGTGTGCACGGGCGCGTGGAGGGCGGGCGCGTTTACATCCTGAGCGACCGCGACATCCGCTTCGAGGCGCTGCGCCCCACGGAGCCCGAGTTTCAGCTCGCCGGCGACAGCGAGCGTGTGGCGCTCACGTGTGCTGACCTCGGTGTGCGCGCCGATGCGCTCGACCTGCCGGTGCCGCTCGATCGGGCCTCGTATCGCAAAGCGCTCACGTTGCTCGAGGAACGCGGGCTGGTGGAGAACGGCCGGCTCACCACCTACGGTCGCGCCGTGGAAGCGCTCCCAGTGGAGCGTGCATGGGGTGAGCTCATCGTGAACGGCGACGACGACATGCTGCCGGCGCTTGCCGTGATGAGCGGCGTGGAGAGTCTCCATCGCATGACGCGCGAAGGGCGTGACCTCGAGGGGCTTGTCGTGCGCGGCAGTGATCATCTCACGGCGTACAATCTGTACGCCGAGGGCTTCGGCGTGGCCGGGTACATCGGCGAAGTGTACGGGCTGCCGCGGCATCTCTTCGATGCCGAGCGCATCGCGCATTGGGCCGAACAGCGCGGCGTGCTGGTGAAGGCGCTGGAGGATGCCGCCCTCGCGATGGCGAGCGTGTATCGCAGCGTGGGGATGCCGTTGCCGCAAACGTTGCCGATTGCCGGCGCCGCGATGCATCGCCGGTTCGGCGATCTGCTCGCCCGGTACATGCCGTTCGATCTCGTGATCGAGGAGGAGACGGCCGACGGGCACGAGGCGCGCGTCTCGAAGACGAGCGTATGCGGGTCGTGGGGGGCCGTGGCGGGGTCGCTGCGGTACTTCGCCGACCGGTACGGTGTGCCGCGGGCGGCGATCGAAGGCACGCAGCTGTCGATGGATCTCGTGCGGCAGTACGCGCACCGGCACGAGCCCGAACTTGCGCTCGACGCCGACCGCAAGCACTCCCCGGTGCTGTTGCGTCGTCGGGTCACCTACTTCGGCTTCGAACTCTCGCGCGAGAGCGAACCGTTGCCACAGTTTCCGCCGGAACATGCGGCCGGGGCGCGCCATCTGCTGGCGGAAGCCGCTGCGCGCGGCGAACTCCGCCACACCGCGGTGCGACGGAATCAGCCGATCATCGAGGAGGTGCGCGAGGTGTGGCGCCGGCTCGGCGGCCTTACGCCGCGGCTCGGGCAGGCGGAGCTCACGGCGTGGTACGAAGTCCGCATGGGGCAGGCGACGAGTTGGGAGGAGATCCGGGCGTTGCCCATGCTGCTCGATCGCCGCGACTGGGTGAGCGACGCGCAACTCGCGGCCGCGCGGGTGCTGCCGGGCGCGGTGGAGATCCGCGACCGCACCGTGAGCATCGATTACGACGTGGAGGAACACGACGGCGGGCGCGTGCCGGTGGCGCGTTTACGGCTTCCGGAGAAGCTCGCGCGGACGATCGTGACGGAAGAATTGCCGGTACTCGACCGCGCGCTGCGCTTCGTGGTGCCGCGCGGGCAGCGTGGATCGGTACGGGCCGACGATCTGCTGGCGCTGCAGGACAAGCTCGATCTGCCGTTCACCGACGAAGAGCGCGCGGCGCACGATGCGCGGACGCGAGGCGGGGAGCGGGGCCGGCCGGGCGAACGGCGCGGCGAAGGGCATCGCGGCGAGTGGAGTCGGGGTGGCAAGCCCGGGGGCGGACGCTCCGGTGGTGGGCACCGGAAGGGCGGGGGCAGGCATCCGGGAAGGAAGCGGCGGTAAGGGCGCGAACGGAACCGGCGCGGAAAAGCCGACGACCGTCGTCTGCCGTCAGGCCGGCAGGGTGGTCTGGTAGCTCTCGGTGCGTTCGATCCGGAATCCCCGGCGCTGGTAGTTGGGGAGCGCCGCGGGCCCATCGAGGGTGCAAGTGTGCAGCCATACGCGGGTGGCGCCATCGGCGAAGGCGATGCGTACCGCCTCCGTCAGCAACCATCCACCAAGGCCCTGGCCGAAATACGCGCGGTCGATGCCCAGGTAGACGATCTCCGTCGCGCCGTCGGGGTGGCGCTCGAGTTCGAGAAAACCGGCCGTGACGGTTTCGCCGCCCGACTCGACGCCGAGTCGGAATACCTGCACCTCGGCACGGGCGAGGTGCTGCGCGATGCGCCGGTCGTCCCACGCGTCGCGGTCGTGCCAGTGCCATGGGGCCCCGATCTGGGCGTACAGGCCGCGCCAGCGGTCGACGGGGCAGGGAGCAAGGCAATCGAGGCGGACAGGTACCCGTGGGAGGGGCGCGGGGGAGAGCGCCGAGATCGACGGGAGTCCGAGATAGGTTCGCACCACCTCCACCCCATTCCCCGCCCCGGCCGAGGGTGTGTCTGTCATAGGACCAGTCGGTCCTAATTTGATGGATTCCACGGAGTCCTCCGTCGGTCACCGGAAAATGATGAAACTGCCTAAGTTGCTGCTATATAATGCGTTGGTTTCAGACAAAAGCCACTCTTGCGCATAGGACCGTATGGTCCTAAGATACCCGCACGATGTCAGACAGACGCACGCAGATTCTCGACGCCGCCGCCACGCTCATTTCAGAGCGCGGATTCACGTCCACCTCCGTGGATGACGTGATCAAGGGGGCGAAGCTGAGTGGCAAGAGCCACTTCTATCACTACTTCAAGTCCAAGGAAGAACTGGGCTACGAGGTACTGAATCGGCAGTTCGAGCGGTTTGCCGAGCGAGGTCTCGCCATCCTGCGCGAACCGATGATCGACCCGCTCGAGCGGTTGAATCTGTTCATCGATGCGGTGGTCGCATTGCAGTCCGAAAGCGGTGGCCGTCGGGGATCCCCGTTCGGCAACCTGGCCGCCGAGTTGGCCGATGCCCACGAGGGGTTCCGCGTGCGCATCGAGGCGGTGTTCGAGCGGTGGGCGAGCCAGATCCGCTCGTTGCTCTGGGAAGCGCGCCCGCAGTTGCACGACGATGTCGATGCGGTGCGCCTGTCGCGGTTCATCATTGCGGCGCTCGAGGGCGCCGTGCTCATGACCCGCGTCAAACGCGATCTCTCGGTGCTCGAGGGCATCGCGGCCGATCTCAAACGCTTCATCACCATGCATGTCCGCGACGGGGTGGTCATGCAGAGCAGCCGGAATCTCGAATAGGCCTCCGGCAGGCTCAACGGGCAGTTGACGAGAACACGAGAGGGGGCATGTCGGTCCCTTCGATGGCAGGATGACGCGAAGGTCGCGCACGCGGCCCCTTGGAGACGGATCATGGTGAGCATGGACGAGACGGTAATGGAGCAGACGATGGTGCGCGACGACGCGACGACAGCCCTGCTCAACGAGGCGGCGCTGTCGGCCGATCGTGCCGCACGCCGCGCGCAGTTCGAGCGCGAGGCGCTGGTGCACCTCGACGCACTCTACTCCTTCGCGCTCAAACTCGCGCGCTCGCGCGACGACGCCGAGGATCTGGTGTCGGACACGCTGCTCCGCGCGCTGGAGCGCTGGGAGCAGTACCATCTCGGTACCAACATCCGCGCTTGGCTCTTCACGATCCTCTACCACGTGTTCGTGAGCCGCAAGCGCCGCATCGATGCGCGCGAAGTGCAGCAGCCCGAGGACACCGAGGGCTGGGCGCTCTTCGAAGCGGTCGGTGAAGCCGATCCCGAGAGCCGCTTTTACGATTCCTTCCTCGACGACGAAATCACCCGCGCCATCCGTTCGTTGCCCGAGGAGTACCGCTCGGCCGTCGTGCTCAGCGACCTGCAGGGGCTGCGCTACGCGGAAATCGCCAACGTGCTCGGTGTGCCGGAAGGCACGGTGAAGTCACGCCTCTTCCGCGGCCGACGTCTGTTGCAGCGTAAGCTTGCCAACTACGCGGTGGAGATGGGCTATCTCAAGGAGTCGGTGGTGCGCGCCGTCATGAGTCCGTCGGTCACGACGCTGCTGAGCGCGTAGCTCCGCCCGTCGGAGCCACGCCGTACCGCTGTACGCACAACTCCCGATCACTTCGCGTCCCCGTGTCGCGCCCGGTGTCGCGCGGCCTTCGCACGGTTGCCGCACGTGCCCATGTCGCACCAGCGGCGCATCCCGTTCTTCGTGCCATCGAGGAACACCCGATGACAGCGCGGGTCGGCGCAGCGGCGCACGCGCGGCAGCTCGTTGCTGATGAGCGAATCGGCCGCCGACTCCACGATGGGAATCATCAGCCCCGCGAAGGCGTCACCGGTGGGCACGAAGGTGTGCACGTAACGGCCGGTGTCAGGGTCGGGGTCGAGGCGCCGGGTGCCGGCACTGCGCCCGAGTACGCGATTGATCTCGATCACCGCGTCGTCGCGCACCTTGTCGTACGTGTCGCCGCGCTCGGCGAGCGCCCGTAGCGCAGCCCGCACGCGCCGCGCGTCCACGAGCGTGGCGGCGGCCGC
>DCZC01000043.1 GCA_002331565.1 Gemmatimonas sp. UBA2094 | reverse complement strand
CGTGCCGCGGCCGGGGCGGCCTGCGCGTGCAGGCCGAGGGGGCTCAGCGCGCCCGAGAGCGCGCCAGCGAGGAGGAAGCGAAGGGGAAGGCGCATAGCATGATTTAGCGCCCGGAGCGCCCGCCGGCGAGTCGGGGGCGTAACGGAAAGCGGCCGACGGCTGGCCCCGCCCGGCTCGGGTTCCCTCAGTACGCGTAGCCGAAGATGATGTTCATCTCGTCGTTGGCCGACAGTCCGAAGGCCACGGTCTTGTCGGTCACGTTGTTCCAGGTCACGACCGACACGAGCGCGTCCCCGGCCTCGAGCAACAGCGGTGTCTCGAACGTGGTGAACGCGGGATGTTCCCAGTCGAGGTTTTCGTACACCATGGTTTCGGTGCCATTGGCGCGCCGCACGCGGATTTCGTAGCGCTCGCCCAGGCTGTGCATGTGCGAGGTGAGTGCCAGCACGGTGGTGCGCGCCGCCATGGTGAACACGGTGCGTACGGTGCTGCGCTGCTTCGCGGGGAGCGAGAAGCTGGTGTTCGCCAGATTCAGCGTGCGCGCGACGCGCGTGACCTGCGACTTGTCGACCGTGTACAGGTTCGCACTGGCCTGTCCGGGCAGCGGGGCCGGCGACCGGTTCACGTAATGCACGTTGAAGTCGAGCGTGGCGTTGGGGGGCAGGCGCAGCGCCACGCCGGCGGGGAACCGGAAGTCGAAATCCGGGGTCATGGCGCCCGCGAAGAAGACGTGGCACGCCATGGGGAGCATGTTGACGAGGTTGAGCGAGCCGTCGCCGTTGCGGATGTCGCGCACGCTGTTGACCGGCGGGCGCGTGTTGCAGGGATAGCTCGTGCGGGTGTCGTCGAAGGTGTAGAGCAACAGGTGGTGACTGCCGGGGCGCATGCGGCTCTGAATGCGCGTGACGAACAGTTCGCCCGGGTTCGAGAGCGCGCGGTACACGAACAGCTCGCGCTCCGACGTGGGTGCCACGGCGAAGCTGTCCACGCCGAGTTGGATGCCCGTTCCCGCCGCCGGCGCCGCCAGCGCGGTGTACGAGGCCGTCTGCGTGCGCGCGTCGGCCAGGATGACCGTGTCCACCACGTTGCCGGTCCGCGGGGCGCCGGCCTCGATCCAGCGACGGACGTATTCGAGTTGGCCCACGGTGAGCCCCTTGGTCGTGCCCATGGGCATGAGGGTGCCGTAGTCCCGGCTGTGATGCCCAGGCACCCACGCGAGCTTGTGATACAGCAGCGAGCTGTCGGCCCGATACGGCTTCACCCGCAACAGCCGATCGGCCTTGGCCAACTGCTGCGTGGAGGCGATGCCCACCAGCTGGGCGTACGAGGAATCGGCCGACAGCACCAGCTGCGACGACCGCGCGTCACTCGTGCCGCTGCGGTGGCAGCTCACGCACTGCGGTTCGATAATCGTGCGCTGAATGCGGGCGAAGGTGCCATCGGGGAGCGGCGCCGCGGTGCCGGTGCTGTCTCCTCCGCCGCAGGCCGCGAGCAATGTGCTCAGCGCCACGAGAACCATGCGGGGAAGTGGGAGTCGCGCAATCATTGGGAGTCGGTGGGGCGGGGGTGTAAACGAAGCGACTCGAAACGGGTCATGAGACAATACTACTCTCCGGTCTCCGGTTCAGGCCACGGAGGAGTCGCGCCGGCACGCGTCGTGGCCGCACGCTATGCTTGGGCATGCGCTCTCCGCCTCCCCCGCGGCGTGCAGACCATTCGCTTGAGGACAATTCCATGAAGATGCGCACTGCCGCCGTGCTGGTGGCGTTGGCCCAAGTGCCGCTGGTGCACGTGCCGTTGGCCGAGGCGCTCGCCCAGCGGATCGACTGGCCTGCCCCCAGCGGGGATGCCGGGGCCATGCGATTCTCGCGAGCCACGTCGATCACGCGCGAGAATGTTGCGTCGCTGCGCATTGCGTGGCGCTGGCAGATCAACGAGAAGAACGGGCCACCGGTGGCGGGAGGGCAGGCGGCGCGTCCAGGGCAGTTCCAGGCGTCGCCCATCGTGATCGGCGATACGATGTGGACGAGTACGCCGTATGCCGCGGTGGCCGCACTCGATGCGCGCACCGGGCGTGAGCTCTGGCGTTTCGATCCGGAAATCTGGCGCGTGGGTCAGCCGTCGAATGGCACGGGCTTGGTGCATCGCGGCGTTGCCACGTGGGCGTCGAAGACGCAGCGCATCATCTTCATCAATGCCCGCTGGAAGCTGATCGCGCTCGATGCGGCCACGGGCAAGCCGATGCCGTCGTTCGGTGCGAACGGCGAGATCGATCTCACCGCCACGCTGCGCCGCCGCGTGAATCAGTTGCACTACACCAACACCTCGCCGCCGGTGGTGTACGGCGACGTCGTGATTGTAGGGAACGGCGTGGGCGACCGTCTGCGCTATCCGTACGATCCGCCGGGAGACGTGCAGGCGTTCGATGTGCACACCGGGAAGCGCGTGTGGAGCTTTCACACCATCCCCGAAGCCGGAGAGTATGGTGTAGAGACGTGGGAAAACGAGTCGTGGAAGGTCATGGGGCACACCAACGTGTGGGCGCCCATGAGCCTCGACGAGAAGCGCGGGCTCGTGTTCCTCCCCGTGTCCACGCCCACCAACGACTGGTACGGTGGCGATCGCAAGGGCGACAATCTGTTCGCCGAGTCCGTCGTGGCGCTGGATGCGAAGACGGGACGCCGAGTCTGGCACTATCAGGTCGTGCATCACGGGTTGTGGGACTACGACCTGCCGGCACCCCCGGTGCTCGCCACCATCACCTGGAACGGGAAGCCGCGCGACGTGGTGGCCGTGCCGAGCAAGACGGCGTGGATCTACGTGCTCGATCGCGAAACCGGCAAACCCGTATGGCCGATACCCGAGCGTCCCGTGCCGGCGAGCGACGTGCCGGGTGAGCGCGTGTCACCGACTCAGCCGATGCCCACCAATCCGGCCCCCTTCGCGCGCCAGTCGGTGAGTGAACGCGACCTGATCGATTTCACACCGGAACTGCGGCGGCGGGCGCTCGAGATTTTCGGGCAGTACCGGCACGGCCCCATCTTCACGCCGCCCTCGGAGCAGGGCACCATTGTGATGCCCGGCAACATCGGTGGCGCTGGATGGGGGAGCACGTCGTACGATCCCACCACGCACACGCTGTACGTGAAGGCCACCGAGAATCCGGCACTCTACCGCATTCGCAAAGGCGTACCCAACGACACGATTGGCTTCGAGTACACTGTCGATCTCACGCGCGCGGCGTTGGGGGTGACGGCCGATCCTGACTCCGGCAAGGCCGATCACACACCGCCCGACGTGCTGCCGCTCATCAAGCCGCCATATGGCACGCTCACGGCTATCGATCTCGACAGCGGCAAGCGGAAGTGGCAGGTGCCGCTCGGGGATACGCCCGGCATCCGGAATCATCCGCTGCTGCGCGGCGTCACGCTGCCGCCGCTCGGTGTGGCGGGTGCGGTGGGTGGCACGGTCACGGCCTCGGGCCTCATCTTCGCCACCGGCGGCGGTGATGTGCTGTACGCCCTCGACACCCGAAGCGGGCGCGTGCTCTGGCAGCATGCATTGCCGGCCGGGCGCGGCTACAGCAACCCCATCACCTATCGCGCGAGCAACGGGGTGCAATATGTGGTAATCGCGACAGGCGCCGGCGAACAGGCGGAACTGGTGGCGTTTGCGGTCAGCGGCCGAAGCGCACCGGCATCCAGTAGGTGAACTTCACCGACAGGAAGTTGTCGCCGGCCACCTGGGTGGTGCGCAGGAGCTCACGGGCCTGCGCCGGGTCGCCAAAGAGCAGATCGGAGCGACGGTTCTGCTGCCACACCACGAACACCGTGCTCCCTGGTGTCCACTCCCACCGCATCACCACGTTGGAGCGGAACGAGAGCACGTGGAAGTCGCGGTTGCTGATCGTGAACGTCGACGCACCATCGGTGATGGTGTGCGTCCCGGCCGAATCGCGCGAGATCGTGGTGCCGTCGGTGCCATACTCGCGCAATTGACGGCTGCGCGCCGCCGCCAACTCCCCGTATCGTGAATAGGTGCCGCTCGCCACGAACGGTTCGGCGTACGCTTCCACCGTGAGGTTGGGAGAGAAGCCGAGGTTGGCGCGCAACCGGGTGGAGATGGTGGTGCGATCGATGAAGGCGAAGACGTACCGGTTGCCGTAGGTGCGCGTGCCGCCGCTCACGCGCGTCACGTACTGCCGCGGTTCCATCCCCGTCTGGTAGGTGGGCTCGGCGGAGAGCGACAGCCGCGGCGTGGGACGCACCGTGAGCTGGCCGCCCCCGTTGTAGCGCGTGGCGCCGAACTCGTCGGCCTCCCATCCGGCGTTGAGACGCCAGCCGGTCTTGGCGCCGAAGTTGTTGTTGATGCGGAAGTCCTGCTTGAACTCCCGCGGCGTGCCCATGTACGGGCCGCCGCGCGTGAGCGCGTCGTCGATGGCAGCGAGCTGGATCGTCGACCGCACGTTGATATTCCAGAAATTCTTCAGCGTCGCCGAGGTGTTCTGCGCCCACGTGTTGAGCTGGTGCGCGCCCTCGAAATTCCAGGCGCCGCGCGTCTCGAAACCCAGCCGCCAGTTCTGCAAATACTTGCCCGGAAGCGTCTGACGCACTTGCAGATCCGCGTTGTACTCGATGTCGTCGGTGCTCTGCAGTCGCCCGAGGTCGTTGATCTCGAACCCCGGCGACTCGGCCTTCACTTCGGCCCCCCAGAGAATCCAGCGCCCGGCGTCCTTGTCGGCGCGCAGTTGCGCCGAGTATCCGGACAGCGCCCGCTTGGTGGGATCGAAGATCATCCGTTTCCGATCGGGACGCTGGAAGAGGCGGGCGTTGGCCTGCTGCTGCCGCCGGATGGCCGCCGTATCTCCTTCGATGTACGACGCGCCCACGAACCCGCTGATGGCGTACTTGCCCTGCTGAAAGCGCAGGCGCCAATCGACGCCGCCGAAATACGCGCCATGGGGGAGGAGTCCGGCCAGTGACGACTCGCCGGCGAAATCGCGCTGCACGGTGGTGAAGGCCGCGCCGATCGTCGAGGCCTGTCGGCCGATGTCCTGCTGGAGACGCAGCACCCCGAACGCCGAGCGTGGTTCGATGGCCACGCGGCTCGTCACGTTCGAATCGACGAAGAACACGCGCGCCTGCTCGGCGGCGGTCACGGCGGCCACCCCGCCCACGGACAGGCGGCTCGGCAGGCGGG
>DCZC01000166.1:22555-23228 GCA_002331565.1 Gemmatimonas sp. UBA2094 | reverse complement strand
ACACCGCCGGCGTCGTGATGGAGGACGCGCTCGTCACCGCGTTCGTGAAACCGCAGTCCTACACGGGCGAGGATGTGGTGGAGCTGGCGATCCACGGCGGTCTCGTGTCGCCACAGCGGGTGCTCACTGCGTGTGTCGCTGCGGGTGCGCGTCTCGCGCAGCCGGGTGAATTCACGCGGCGCGCGGTGCTCAACGGACGGATGGATCTGCTGCAGGCCGAAGCGGTGGCCGACCTGGTGGATGCGCGCACGCAGTCCATGCAGCAGCAGGCGCTGGCGCAACTCGATGGTGGGCTCTCGCGGCGACTGCTGGCACTGCGCGACGAGGTGATCCACCTCGAGGCGCTCATCGCGTACGACATCGATTTTCCGGACGAGGACGATGGGCCCATTGCACCGGCGCGCATCGGCAACGCGGCGCGAGCACTGCTGGCGTCACTCGAGGCCTTGTTGGACACCGTACCACGCGGTGCGATGGTGCGCGACGGAGTGCTGATCGTGATTGCGGGCCCACCCAACGCGGGCAAGTCGAGCCTCTTCAACGCGCTGCTCGGCGAATCGCGCGCGATCGTCACCGCCGTGCCGGGCACCACGCGGGATGCGATCGAAGCGCTGCTCGACCGGCCCGGCGGCGCACTGCCGCTGCGCCTGGTGGATACCGCCGGGCTGCGCGA
>DCZC01000166.1:2732-22378 GCA_002331565.1 Gemmatimonas sp. UBA2094 | reverse complement strand
TGGTGGATACCGCCGGGCTGCGCGATACCGACGACGAAGTGGAGAAACTCGGCATCGAAGTGAGCGGGCGCTATCTCGCGCAGGCGCAGGTGGTGCTGGCGTGTGGCGCGTCGCCGGACGACGTGGCGCGCACGATGGAAGCCGTGCACGACCGCACGATGGCCACGGTGATTCCTGTGCACACGAAGTGGGATCTGTGGGAGGCCGAGCACGCGACGGCTCAGGTGGACAGCGTGATGGTGAGCGCCGAGAGCGGCGCGGGGCTCACCGATCTTCTCGCGCACATCGACGACACGGCGCAGCGCCGTGCACCGGACTCTTCACACGACAGCGTGATCATCACGCGCGAGCGTCACCGCGTGGGGCTCACCACCGCCCGCGACGAGCTGGCCGAGTTTGTGAGCGTGTGGATATCGGGCGCGCTCCCGGCGCCCGTGGCTGCGGTGCACCTGCACACCGCGCGCGAAGCGATCGCGGAGTTGATCGGGAGCGTGGAGACGGAAGAGGTACTGGACCGTGTCTTCCGGGACTTCTGTATCGGGAAGTGATCTCGCCGGCTGAGATCTGAGAGCTCGGACGGAGAATTGATGGGCTCAACTCTTCCGCTGTCGGCTCAACTCGCCGACTCACCGCTGAGGGCTCAGATCTCAGCTCACAACCGTAAGCCGCGGGCGCTCGGCGATGGGTTCTCCCGCCGTCGCGATCTCGTGCGCATTGGCCCGCACGCTCCACGTGAATCCGCGCTCCTTGATGGCCGCTTCCACCATGCGCGCACCGAGGAAGTAGCCGGCGCGTTCGGGGAGCACGACGCGATCGACCGAGCGGGCTTCGTCGCTCATGCCGCCTGAGAGGTAACGGAGACGGAGCCCGAGGCCGGCGCGTTCGAAGTCGCGGCCGGCGGCGCGGGCGAGGATGGGCTCGATCTCCCGGATGCGCGCGTACTGGCGGCGGGCGAAGCCGAAGTATTCCCAGGCCGCGTGGCCGGGACTCACGGCGCGCGAGACCTGCACCGCGAGACCCTCGTTCACGAGCAGCTCGCGCAGCGGGGCCTGGCGCCCGGTTTCCCAATACGAATAGTAGCCGCCGGCGTCGAGCACGAGGTCACGCATGCTGCTGCGGCTCGCGGGCGACGTGTAGCGGATCACGTGCGTGATCTCGTGCGACAGCCAGAGCGGGATGAGCTCCGGATCGAGGCCCAGGCCCTGTGTGTCCGGGTTGGCGACGCCGGTGAAGTGCTCGAGGCACACAAAGGCGATGCCGCGACCGTTCACGACAAGTTCGCCGGCGTTGGCGGCACCCACCCCCACCATGAGCACGATGTCGTAGGGCACATCGACATCGAGCAGCATGCGGACCTTGTCTTCGGTCTGCCTGGCGAGCGATACCACATCGGCGTTGGCGAGCAGCGCCATCAAGTCGCTGCGGTCGGCCGCGACGGTGTTGCGCACGACTTCCTCGAAATGCGGACCGGACGGCTCGAGGACGTAGTTGTCCCAGTACGCGGTCAGGAGCTCCCGGTGCCGCTCGAAATATTCGAGGTAGGCCGAGAATCGGTCTTCGGCTTCGAGAACGGCAAGAAAATCTGGAACGAGATTGATCAACATCAACGACCCGGGGACGGGAAGCCGGCGCGATCGTGACAGGGTGTCACGGGTGGGGAAATGGGACCGCCGGGGGACACGTACCGCTCGCCGAACGAAACGCGGTGGGAAATGGCCACCACGCGATGAGTGAGACGCGGCAAGTTAGCCCGCGGATAAAGTCACAACAAGACGCAATCGACAGGGAATGTGGGTAGACCGCCCGGCAGAGAAAGTGACCGAACCGACGGCGTCACTCCTCCACCCCGCGCCTATCTAGTCCCGAACAGCCGGTCTCCCGCATCTCCCAGCCCCGGCAGGATGTATCCGTGTTCGTTGAGCTCACGATCGAGTGACGCGGCGAGCACCGGCACGTCGGGATGCGCAGCGGCGAGGCGCCGCACGCCTTCGGGGGCGGCCACGAGGCACAGGAAGCGGATGCGGGTGGCGCCCGCGCGCTTGAGCGACGTCACCGCCGCCGCGGCACTGCCGCCGGTGGCAAGCATGGGATCGAGCAGCAGGAAATCCCGCTCCGTCACGTCGCCCGGCACCTTGAAGTAGTAGTCCACCGGCTCGAGCGTGTCGTGATCGCGATACAATCCGATGTGCCCCACCCGCGCCGACGGAATGAGGCGGAGGATGCCCTCGACCATGCCCAGGCCAGCCCGCAGAATCGGCACCAGCGTGAGCTTCTTGCCGCGCACCGCCCACCCCGATGTGGTTTCGAGTGGCGTGTCCACCGACGTGGGTTCGAGCGCGAGATCGCGTGTGGCCTCGTACGCCATCAGCATGGCGATCTCGTCCACGAGTTCCTTGAACTGCTTGGTGGGTGTGGCGCGGTCGCGCAGCAGCGTGATCTTGTGACGCACCAGTGGGTGCTCGACGATGCTGAGCGTGGGAAAATCGGAATCGGGATGCGTCTGAGCCATGCCCGATTATGTGCGGTCGCGACGCGAAGCGCGAGTCAGCGAAGCGCGAGTCGGTGAAGCGCGAGTCGGTGAAGTATTGGTTGGCGAGTCGGCTACCGCAGGCGCTAACATTCCACACATGAACTCCACACCCACCGCGTCGCCCGCCGCGACGCCACCGCGCGCCCTGCAGCGGGTGGCCGTGTACTGCGCGTCCAACGACGGGGCGCGGCCGTCCTACGTCGCGAAGGCGCGCGCGCTGGGCACCCTGCTGGCCGAACGGGGCATCGCGGTGGTGTACGGCGGCGGACGGACCGGCCTGATGGGAGCGCTCGCCGATGCCGCCCTCGCCGCGGGCGGCGAGGTCATCGGCGTCATGCCGCACGGGCTCGTGGAACGCGAGGTGGCGCACCACGGCCTGACTGCCCTGCACGTCGTGGACTCCATGCACGAGCGCAAGGCCATGATCGCCGAGCTCGCGGATGCGTTCGTCACCATGCCCGGCGGAATCGGTACCCTCGAGGAATTCTTCGAGACCTGGACCTGGGCCAACCTCGGGGTACACCGCAAACCGATCGGACTGCTCGACACCGACGGGTTCTGGACGCCGCTCATGACCCTCCTCGGCCAGCTCGAAAGCGAGGGGTTCCTGCGCGGAACGCCGCGCGACTGGCTGGTCCGCGACGACGATCCCGTGCGGCTGCTCGAGGCCCTGCACGCGTTCGACGGGCCGGTGGTGCGGCGCTGGCTCCGCCTGGGCGAGACCTGACGGGCACCTGCACGGGCATCTGTCTGCGCACCACGCCGCGCCGGAGAGGCAACCCGGCCGCCGGGCTCCCCGTTGATCCGGACAGTCGCGGAAACCCGCGTGCCGATGCATATGTTCACGCGTGTCGCGTTTGTCGCGCGACGTCCCCACGCCGTTGGCTCACGGGTGTCGGCACCGAATGGTCCGGAACCGGCACGTGCCGACGGCGTACGATGCCGGGACATTTCAATGCGATTTGCGGCGAGGGTGTAATGGGTCGGAAAATGCTGTCTGACGAGGTGATTCCGTTGATTGCCGACCGCTTTTGGGCGTTGTCCGAACCGACGCGTCTGCTGCTGCTGCGCGCCCTCATGCAGCGCGAGCTCACGGTGAAGGAACTCGTGGTGCACACCGGCTTGGGCCAGGCGAACGTGTCGAAACACCTGCAGGTGCTCTTCGCGATGGGCTTCGTGCGACGACGCAAAGACGGCCTGTTCGTGCACTACACCATCGCCGACCGGCAGATCTCGAAGCTGTATGATCTCATGTGCGCCCGCCTGGCGCTGCCGGCGACCGCGGAAACCGAAGCGCACACCGAAGTCGAACGCTGACACGCGTCAGGTCACCGGCCTCATCACCGGGGCCGGAATGACGCACGTAGGGTCCTTCCGACGAACGAAGTGACATCCTGCTCACGGCGGCTCCCATGTTGTCCGGCGTGGGGTGCACCGATGCGCCCCGATGCCGCCGGTGCGTCCACCGGTATTGCCCAGCCGACGAGCGGCCACGCACATGCACGGAGCGCCCACCACCCGCCCTGCCGTTCGTTTCCGCACCGCGCGCATCCTCGCGCTGGCGGCGCTGGGCACGTGGGCCGTACCACCGATCGTACGCGCGGAAGTCGCACGCGCTGAAGTTGCGCGCGCCGCGGGTGCACCGGACCACCGCCCCGATACCGATAGTACCGATAGCTGGCCGCTGGCGTTCACCCGCACGGTCCACGCCGCACGGCTGCGCACACGCGGTGCCACCATCGTCACGGGGTCCGGCCAACGGCTGCAGCAGGCCCCCAACGATTGTGCGCTCGCCGTCATCGATGAACTCCAGCGCGCGTCGGCCCGACCCATCCCCGACCGCGCGTGGTTGGCCCGATCGCTCGCGCTTGGTGCGGCAGGCGTTCCCCTCGATTCGCTCGCGCCAACCCTTCGCCGGCTCGGATGGGTCGCCCGCACCATCCGCGGCATCCCCTCCCTGTACTCCCACCCGCTGCATCCACCGGCCATCGCCCTCGTACACCCCGGCCACTACGTGCTCCTCACTGCACGCACGGTCGCCCGGGTCGAGTACTTCGATCCCCTCGTCGGCCAGGTCCGACAGCCGCTGCCCGAGTTCGAGACGCGATGGACCGGCAAAGCCGTGCAGTTGTCCGCTCCGGACAACTGACACTCGGCGCCGACGCGCTCGCCGCGACGGTCGCCATTTCCCACACCTCCCAACGCAACGGAGGATCCCATGTTGCTTCGACATACTGCGTCCGCCCTGGCGCTCGCCGCGTCTCTGACCTTCACGAGCGCCACGGCCCCGCTCCCCGCGGTCGCGCACGGCGCGCACCCCGCGCCGACAGCCGCCACTGATGTCGGTGGCAGCTCCAATGCCATCACCTGCCTCGGCTGCGTCGCTGCCGGCGTCGTTACCCTCGCCAGCGGCGGATGGGTCGGCGTGTGGACGATGTTCATGGTCGGCGGCGCGACCGCCGTCGCCGCCGGGGGAACCATCGCCACCTGCACGGCCGCGTGCGTCGCCTACCTCGCGGAGGACTGATCCATGCGCACGATCCTCAAGCACGTCGCGTGGGCCCTTGCCGCCGTCGCCCTCGTCATCGCGACACCTCTCCAGGCGGCGGCATCTCGCGGTCACGGGACCACGCCCGCGCCCATGAGCGCCGCCACCAGCGCGGCCAACGCCTCGGCGTTTGCCACAGCGACACCGAGGGCGCCGCTGCAGCCGACTGTACCACCAACGCGGCAGCAGCAGGACACCGGGCAAGGCTGGGATGAGCTCTACTGCATGGCCTGCGTCGGCATGGGCGCGCTCGCTCTCTACAGCGGGGGAATCACCATGCTCCCGGTCATACTCGGCAACGCGTCGATGTACGGTACACTCACCGGGACATGCCTGCTCGCCTGCGAGTCGGCTATCAAGTCGCTGCTCAAATGAGCCGGAGATGCTGAGGTGAATCGAGCTCACGCTTCGGCTGCTGTGCTGGGAACATCCGCCGCACTCGCGGCGGCGTTCCTCGCCCAGACTGCCCCGACATCCGCCAGCATCCCGAATACGCGAACGTACACCACGACGGCCGCCGTGCGGAGCGCCTCCGTGGCCGCGGCGATGCGATCGCTGATCAGCAGCGATGCCCCGCCACGCCCGCCCGCCGCTACGCACCACGCGACCACGCACTACGCGACCACGGCGGAGGCGCGCACCGTCGCCATCGCCGTCTGCCAATCGTGCGCTCCGTCGCGGGCACTCGTCCGCGTACTGCTGCGACAGCAGCGATACGGCCCCCCCCTCCCGCCGCTCCGGATCTTCGCCGACCGGACATGGCCCGCCCTCGATACACTCGCCCGCCACTCGCGAAGCACGGTCGTGATCATCCGTCAGCTGGCTGCGCGCGTCGGTGTTACCCCCGCGGCGGTCAGCAGCACCCACCAGCGACCCGCCATCGGCGTGCATGACGTACTCGCTCTTGCCACCGACCAATCGGTGCTTTCTCGGGGATCCCATCCATGACCGGTGTCGCGCACGATGACCGGCACACAGTGGAAACCGACCACCACCGCATCGACCGCGTGCTCCCCAGATTCGCGGTCGCGGTCGCTGTCACCACTGCCATCGCCTGGGTGGTCGTGCAGGCGATGCAACGATCGGCCGAATTCGATCTCACAGGGCAGATCGAGACCGTCATGCCGCTGGCTCGCATCGGACTGCTCACGACGCCCATCCTCATCGCCGTTCGGGGCGGTATCGCTACGCTGACGGCATGGCTGATGGCCGGAGCACTCGACGACCGCATCACGATGCGCCTCGTTGCCCTCGGCGTGCTCACCTGGCTTCCGCTGCTCGAGCTGCCGGCGCTGGTCGATGCCATCGCGATGCTGCTGCAGCCGCAGATGGGATGGGCCGGCGCACACGTACCGCTCGGACTCGATGCCTTCATGGAAGCCGACTCGCCACGCCTGCTGCTTCTGACGCGATCGGTGAACCTCGCGCTGCTCGCCTTTGCCGCACTCATCGCACGGGACTTCGCCCGCCACGTCTCCGCCGGTGCAAAGGTTGCGATCCCAATGGCGCTCGCGGCCGCTGCCGTTCTCGTCGTCCTGCCGCTCCTCCCCACGTGATGGCGCGTCAACACCGGAAGCGCCACCGAGAGTCCCCCACTCCCTTCAAAACGTCCCCGAACATGCTGGTCGTCGATCAACTCGTAGCCGGATATTCGCGTTTCACGCTCGGCCCGCTCAGTCTCACCCTCTCGGCAGGCGAGCGCGTCGCATTGTTGGGAAGAAACGGGGCCGGGAAAAGCACCCTCCTTTCACTCATGGCCGGGCAGCGCCAGGCGACCACAGGCACCGTACGATTCGCGGATCCGGACACCCTGCTGGATGCGCGGCTTCAGCTCCGCCGAGATGTGGCATACGTGGGGGCAACGCTGCAGGCGCTGCCGTGGTATACCGTGCGTCGGCACTTCGACTTCCTCGCCTCCGTGCACTCGCGGTGGAATGCCGCCCGCGCCATGGATCTCGCCCGCACACTGCGACTCGATCTCGATGCCGTGACCGGGACGCTATCCCGAGGCAACCTGGTCAAGGTCAATCTCTGCGCCGCGTGGGGGCAGGAAGCAACCGTGCTTCTTCTCGACGAACCCACCGCCGGTCTCGATCCCGTGGCCCGCACCGACCTGCTGCACGAACTGCGGCTCTTCCTCGCGGTGCACCCCAACGCCGCCGTCGTGTACGCCACGCATCTCCTCGACGAACTGCGCAGCATCAACCCCGACCGGCTGCTTGTGCTGCACAACGGAGCACTGCAGGAATTCGACCGCGCCGATACCCGGGCGTTCGACGTCGATGTGCTGACCGCCATCATGACCGGCGCGACGATCACCACCGTGGAGGGCGCCGCATGAGCACCCGCCAGTGGCAACGGCTGGCACGCGTCTATTTCGAACGGGCGCGCCGGCCGATCTTCCTGATCCTCGCGACGCTTCTCCCTCTGTGTCTGCTCTTCGCGCGCAAAGACGGATATCCGCCCCGGGATCTGGTGTTGAACTTCTCGCTGGTCGCCGCCCTCCTGCCATTCAGCTTGGGCGGAGTGATCATGCGATCGAAGGCCGACGGTACGCTCGCGTTCGTCGCTTCGCTGCCGGTGTCACGAGACGATCACGCGAAAAGCTGGCTCACCGTGGTGGTGGCTCTCTCGCTGCCGCTCGCGATCGTCGTGATGACCATGTGTTCGATGGCGCCGCTGGAGTGGCGCGGCGCCCTCCTCGTAGCGTCCGGCATATCGGCGACGCTCCTCATCGCCAGCGCCGTCATGACACTCAACGCCTTTCAGCTCAGCGTACGTCCCACGATGGCCGGCGTGTATTTCGTCAACGCCATGGCTGTGCTCACCATGATCATCAGCCTGCTCTCCTCACTGCTCCACCTCTCACCCGCGGCCGCTTCGGCGCTCGTGCAGCGGGAAGGCTTCTTGGTCGGCGTATCGGCGCTCGTCTGGGTGGCCGCCGGCGCGGCATTCTGGTGGTCGTGGCGCCGCATCGGCCACTACCTCACGAATTACGTGGGCGAACCGCCCAAAGCCTGATCGAGCCGCATCCGCGCCCGTGGCGACCCTCCGCTCTGTACTGGCAACTCGCTTGGCAGGCGCTCGATACCGCCCGGACAGTCACGTGTACGCGTGTGACGCTCGTGTGTGTCCGTGTGGCGTGCGTAGTGGGCGCCGAACGGTCGTTCGAGCGATTGGCTATCGGCGTGAGCGTGGTGTGCTTCGTCCGCTTGAGTCTGCGCGCACCGGCGGCCCTATTGGCGTAGACATGCGCGCGTCTGTTATATCAAGCCGGAGTGACGTTGCGGTCCGTGTTCCAAACAACCTCCCCGCCCATGCACATCGAATTCTCCGGCGCCGCGCGCGAAGTCACCGGCTCCTGCCACATTCTGCGCGTAGGGAGTGGCAGCAAGCGGCGCACCATCCTGCTCGACTGCGGCCTGTTTCAGGGCAAGCGCAGCGAATCGCGCACCAAGAACGCCAGACTGCCGGTGCCGGTGAGCGAGATCGATGCGGTCATTCTCTCGCACGCACACATCGATCACGCCGGCCGTCTGCCATACCTCGTGGCGCAGGGGTACAAGAACACCATCTGGGCCACCGCCGCCACGCGCGACCTGTGCGCCATCATGCTCGCCGACTCGGCGCACATCCAGGAGAAGGACGCCGAGTTTCTGGCGAAGCACCGCAATGAATTCGTCGAGCCGCTGTACCGCGTGGAAGACGCCACGAACACGCTCGAGCGCATGGTGGGCATGCCTATTCACAAGTGGTTCGACGTCACCGATGGTGTACGTGCGATGTTCACCGAGGCCGGACACATCCTCGGCAGTGCCTCGATCGCCCTCGAGGTGCGGGAAGGCAGCGAGTTCCGGCGTGTGGTGTTCTCCGGTGACGTGGGGCGCTGCAACCTGCCCATCATCCGTGATCCGCAGCCGCCCGAGCAGGGTGCCGACGTGATTCTGTGCGAGAGCACCTACGGCAATCGCGACCATGAATCGGTGGAGGGGGCGCGCGAACAGCTGGCCGCTGTCGTGCGCGAAACGGCCGCGCGAGGTGGCCGGGTGCTCATCCCCGCGTTTGCAGTAGGGCGCACCCAGGAGCTCGTGTACGACCTGCATGCGCTCCGGCGAGACGGCAAGATTCCGGACATTCCCATCTACATCGATTCACCGCTGGCCACCGACGCCACGGCCGTGTTCGCCATGCATCCGGAAGCGTACGATCACAACGAAGAGCTGGTGCGACGCACGCCCAATCTCTTCGACTTTCCGATGGTGAAGTTCACGCGCGACGTGAGCGAATCGAAGCGGCTCAACACGCTGCACGGTCCGATGATCGTGATCGCGGCGTCGGGGATGGCCGAATCGGGGCGTATTCTCCATCACCTGCGGTTTGGCGCCGGTGATCCGCGCAACACGATTCTGGTGGTCGGCTTCATGGCCGAACACACATTGGGACGGCGCATCGTCGAGCGGCGTCCCGTGCTGCGCATTTTCGGGGACGAGGTGCCGTTGTCGGCGCAGGTGGAGGTGTTGAACGGGTACAGTGCACACGCCGATCGCACCGAGTTGCTTGCCTGGCTGCGCAGCGTGCGCCAGTACGGTGTCGCCGACGGGCGGGCAAATCCGCATGTCTACCTGGTGCACGGGGAACGTGATGCACAGGATGCGTTCGCTGAACAGCTGCGCGGTGACGGATTCACCGTGTCGGTACCGTCACCCGGTGACGTCGCGGCACTGTAAGCGCGGCGGGTGTGAGCCCGTCCGCGTCCGGTGCGGATGACTTTCGCGCCGTGTCTGTGTCCGCCACGGTGTCGCACGAGGCGGTGTTCGCGTAGTTTGCGCGTTGTCTATGGCACGTTCGGCCCCGAAGATCCCCCGCCCGTGGTTCGTCCGGTTCGTCGCCCGCACGCTGATCGTGTTGGGAGCGGCGTGGTTCGTGACGTTGCTGGGTATTGTCTGGTGGTCGCGCCGGTCGTCGCCGGAAACGGCCGACGCGATCGTGGTGCTGGGGGCTGCGCAGTATGGCGGACGGCCGTCGCCGGTGCTCAAGTCGCGTCTCGACCACGCCCTGGGCTTGTACAAGGCAGGGCGGGCGCCGCTCGTCGTGCTCACGGGTGGACGCCGATCGGGTGATCTCATCAGTGAAGCGGCGGCGGGCCGTCGCTATCTGGTGCGTCGCGGTATCCCCAAGGAGGCCATGATGCTCGAGTCGGCGGGGCGCACCTCACTCGCGTCGGTGTTCGGTGCGGCGCAGCTGCTGCGGGCACGGCGCGATTCTCTGGCGCGTCGCGGTGCGGATGCTGCCGCGATGCCGAAGCCCGCCGTGCTGCTGGTGAGCGATCCATTTCACATGCTGCGGTTGGAAATCCTCGCCCGTCTGCAGGGGCTCACGCCCCTGCCCTCCCCCACACGTACGAGTCCCATTTCCGCCAACCGCGCGGTGCTCGAGTACATGCTGCGCGAGTCGGTGGCGCTGCCCACCGATCTCGCGCTCATGGGGTGGTTGCGGATGAGCGGCCGCCAGCTCGAAGCCGCCCCCTGATCAGTATCGCACGCGCGTGACGCGCCCCTGCGGGTCGATCACGTCCAGCGGAACGCGCTTCACGTCGTTGTACAGGAATCGCGAGGGCTCGGCGTCCACCGGGAAACGGTACAGCGATGCCGTGAGCGAGAAGCCGTCGGCCGCGGCGAGGTTCACGGTGTACCCCATGTCCTGCAGCGACGCGGCGGAGATGCGGCTCAACGGATTGCTGCCGCGGTTGAGAAAGCCCGTCATGAGTTCGCTGCGCAGAATGCTTTCGCGCCAGTGTGAATCACGCGTGCCGCCGCCGCCGGTGTTCTCCACGGGGACCGGCGTCCCCGAGTACGTAACCGTGTTGAGCGCGGCAAACTGCGCGCGGGCGCCCACACCCAGGAAGAACGGATCGGTGCCGCCCTCCCCGCTCAGCAGCGTGCGGCCGAAGTTCCACAGCGTCCCGATGCCGAGCACGTGTCCCATCTCGTGAACGATGACGTTGGTGAGTGAACCGTCGGCGACCAGGTCACCGATGTCGAGGCTGTCGAACTCCATGAGTCCGTAGGCGGTGAGCCGGGTGCTTGCATTCACCGCGCACGGGCTGGCCTGGCCGAGGATGTTGCCCATGCCGCTGCCGCGATGGTCGATGGAGTCGATGCGCGCGTAGATCACCACGTCGTTGATCGTTTCGCTGAGCGCGGGAATCCACGGGGCACACGAGCCGGCGCCGCGGTTGACGATGGTGCGTTGCAGGTCGCCCACGATGATGGTTTTCCACTTGGCCACCGCGCTGGCGAACGCCTGTTGTACCGCCAGGCGTGGTGTGGCCCCGATGAAACGCACGTCGATGTCGAACAGCGAGCTGCCGACGTTGGCCGTGAAGGTGGCCGTCTGTCCCGGGAGCGAGGGGCTGGTGGCGACGAGGGTCTGGGTGCGGGCCGTGGGGCCCAGCGTCCACGCGCCCACGAAGGCCGAGCCGTTGGCCGGCTCGGAGGATACCGTGGCCGACGACACCGTGCCCGAGTTGGGGCCCGGCGTGAAGGTGACGGGGATGTTGCCCACACCGTTGCCGAAGCTGTCGGTGACCCGCACACCCGGGGCGACCGGGGCCAGGTTGCCGAAGCTTCCCCCCTGATTGTCGCCGGCCAGCTTCAGCAGCTGTGCCGCAGGGCCCGGCAAGGCGGCGGCCGTGATGTCCACGGCGGCCGTCCCCCCGTTCACCGCATCGGTGCCGGTGGCGCGGAGCCGCTGCACCCCCGCTGTCGTCCCGAGTGTCCACTCCTGCAGCGCCGCCACGCCGGACGCGTTGGTGGTTTGCGGCGTGCCGAGGATGGCACCGTTGCCCTGCACGATGGTGAAGGCCACCGGAATGCCGGCTATCGGATTGCCGTACGAATCTTCCGCGCGCACCGATGGCGCCGGTGTCAGTTTGCTCCCTACCGTGGCGAACTGGTTGTCCGGGCTGGCGAGCGCCATGGTCGTGAGCGGGCCGGGGGTGGCGGTGGCGGTGAACACCGTGGGCGGGAGCCCTTCCACGCTCGCCTCGAGCGTCTGCCGGCCGGCGGTGGTGCCCAGCACCCATCCACCCGATGACGCCACCCCGCCGAGGTCGGTGCGCGACGTGTCGCTGGACACGCGGCCGCCGCCGCTCGTGACTCGCCAGCGGACGAGCAGCCCCTTGATGCTCTTCCCCTTCTTGTCGGTCACGCGCACGCTCGGTGCTTCCTGCAGCACCACACTCACGCGTCCCGACAACGCGGCGTTCGCCACCGGCGCGGCGGCCGACGGCACCTGGGGATCGTCACCGCACGCGGTCAGCGCGAAGGCCGCAACAGTGAGGACCGCACGAACGCAATAGGACCGAGCGGACATAATTGAGCGGACACGAGAGTGAGAAAGTGACAGCGGGGGCAGCGCACGCTGCGCCCGTATCGACGATGAACGCGAATGCATCACGACGGGGTTTCGAGTTGCTGGTACACGCCCGAATATTGACCCATGCACATCCCCGTCGAGAGCTACCATCTCCCGAATGGCCTGCACGTGGTGCTCTCCGAGGACCATACGGCCCCCATCGTGGCGGTGAATCTGTGGTACCATGTCGGTTCGGCCAACGAGCGACTGGACAGGACCGGCTTCGCCCATCTCTTCGAGCACATGCTCTTCCAGGGATCGGCGAATGTCGAAGCCAATGAGCACTTCGAATTGGTGCAGCGGGCCGGCGGAACGCTGAACGGTTCCACGTGGCTCGACCGTACCAACTACTACGAAACGCTGCCGTCGCACCAGCTGGCGCTGGCGCTCTGGCTCGAAGCCGATCGCATGGGACGCATGCTCCCGGCGATGACGCAACAGAAACTGGACACCCAACGCGACGTCGTGAAGAACGAACGCCGGTGGAGTGTGGACAACCAGCCCTACGGCACCTGGTGGGAGCGCCTCCCCGCGCTGGCGTTCCCCGAAGGCCACCCGTTCAACCACTCGCTGATCGGGTCGATGGAACATCTGACCGACGCGTCGCTCGAGGACGTGGCGGACTTCTTCCGCACGTACTACACGCCGGACAACGCGGTGCTCACGGTGGCCGGCGATTTCGATCGTGCCGAAACGGTGCGCCTGATCGAAGAATACTTCGGGGCGATCCCCCGCGGTGGCCCGCGTCCGCCGCTACGCGACATGCGCGTCTCCCCCACGTTCGGGAACACGCGCCGGGAAGTGGTACCCGATGCCGTGGCGTTGCCGCGCGTCTTCGTGACCTGCCGCACACCCGTGTTCGGGACCGACGGCTATTACGCGGCGAGCCTGGCGGGCGCCGTGCTGGGGATGCGCACCGGGTGCCGTCTCGAGCAGTCGCTCGTGCGCCGGCAGCGTATCGCGTCGCAGGCGAGCGCTTTCACCTACGATCTGGCGAAGGGGAGCGACCTGCTGGTGGTGGACGCCACGGCGCACCCGGGGGTGACCGTCGAACAGCTGGAGAACGCCGTGCTCGCCGAACTCGACGCGATGCACGAACACGGAGTCACCGAAGACGAAGTGACCCGGGCGCGCGCACTCATCGAAACGAGCTTCGTGATGAGCATGCAGTCGGCCGCCGAGCGCGCCGATCAGCTGTCGCGCTTCGCCACCTACTTCGGTGATCCCGCACTCGTGAACACGCAGGTCGCGCGCTACAACGCCACCACGGCCGCCGCGGTGTCGCGCCTCGCGCGCGAATGTCTGGGTCCGGACAACCGGGTGGTGCTGGTGTTCGTGCCCTCCGAAGAACCGCCGGCCGAGGCGGAAGCCGAGTTGGCCGGGGCGACCGCATGACTGTCATGGAACCGATGAACGCCCCACGCCCCACGCCCGACGCCCCCGCGCGTCCGGGCCCGGGCGAGCCCCGGCCGTACCGTTTTCCGCACTTCGTCACCCGCATCCTGAGCAACGGACTGCGGCTGATGGTGGCCCCCGTGCCGGCCTTTCCTGTAGTGACGACGCTCGCCGTGGTGGAAGCCGGGGCTACGCGCGATCCGCGTGACCATGAGGGACTGGCTCAGCTGGTGACGCGCGCGCTGAGCGAAGGCACCCGCTCCATGAACGCGCTCGAGCTCACCACCCGCCTCGAGATGCTCGGTACCACGCTCGATACGGGGGCCGACTGGGATTCGGCCATCGTGCAGCTCACGGCGCTGTCCTCGCGCATGGAGGACGCCATGGCGGTGCTGGCGGAGGTGCTGCGCTATCCGTCATTCCCCGAGCACGAGCTGGAACGGCTGCGCGCCGAGCGTCGCGCCGATCTCGCGCAACTGCGTGCCGAACCACGTGGCCTGAGTGATGTGTTCTTTTCGCGCCTGCTCTTCGATCCGTCGTCACGGTTCGCGCGCCTCGCCGGCGGCGACGAGCGCAGCATCGAGCGCCTCTCGCGCGACGAGGTGGTCAAGTACCACGACACGTTCTATCGCCCCGACGCGACGGCGCTGATGATGGTGGGCGACATCGACGTGGAAACGGCGGTGCGCATTGCCAGCACGCATCTGGGGGACTGGGCGGGGAAGGCACCGCCCGTGACCGAGCCGCCGGCGGCGCAGCGTCACGCCGAACCGCGCGTGCATCTGGTGCACAAGAGCGAAGCGCCGCAGAGCGAAGTGCGCGTGGGCCACATCGCCATTCCCCGCTTCCACCCCGATTACTTCCCCGTGGTGGTGATGAACGCCATCCTCGGTGGGCTGTTCTCGTCGCGGCTCAACCTCAATCTGCGTGAGCAGCACGCGTACACCTACGGCGCGCACAGCGCGTTCGACTGGCGTCGCGCGGCGAGCCCGTTCGAAATCAGCACGGCGGTGGAAACGGCCGTGACGGCCGACGCCCTGCGCGAGATCGTAGTGGAGTTCACGCGCATCCGCGAAGAACCGGTGAGCGACGCCGAGCTGTCGCTGGCGATTTCCTACTTGGTGGGCGTATTCCCCATCCGCTTCGAGACCACGGCCGAGGTGGCCGGCGGGCTGGCCAACGTGGAGATCTTCCGCTTGCCCAGCAATTACTTCGACACGTACCGGGAGCGAGTCTCGGCGGTCACGGCGCAGGATGTGTTGCGCGTGGCGCGCACCCACCTGGATCCGGCGCGGTTGCAGGTGGTGGTGGTGGGCGATGCCGACGCCATCCGTGAGCCCATCGCGGCACTGGGGCTCGGCCCCATCACGGTGTATGATCCTCTCGATGATGACGGCGTCGTCTGATACGCCGTCGTCGCGTCGCGTCCGCCTGGCCGCCCACCCTGCTCTCCTCATCCCGTCATCGTGACCCCAGTCCGGAAGTCGACGAAGAAGTCCAGCAAGACGCTGGTGAAGCCGCCCAAGTCGGAGCTGTACGAGGTGCGCCGCTCGAAGATCCAAGGGCGCGGCGCGTTCGCGATCAAGCCCATTCGCAAGGGACAGAAGGTCGACGAGTACTGGGGACAGCGCATCACACACGAGGAAGCCGACGATCGGTATAAGGACAACGACGCGCGGCATCACACGTTTCTCTTCGTGCTCGATGACGAGACGGTGCTGGATGCGCGCTACGGCGGCAACGACGCGCGCTTCATCAACCACTCGTGCGATCCGAACTGCGAGACCGAGATCGAGAAGGGCCACATCTACATCAAGGCCATCAAGGCGATCGCCCCTGAGACCGAACTCACGTACGACTACCGGTTCGCGTGGCAGGACGACTACGGGCCGAAGGACGTTCGGTACTACACGTGCCGCTGCGGGTCGAAGAAGTGTCGCGGCACGATTCTCAAGGTGCCGGTGTATCTGCGCCCGACGGTGCGTGAGTGGCTGGCGGGCAACGACGTGAAGAAGCCCCGCAAGCCGGCCAAGACTACGAGATGAACGAGACGGGAAAGATCGGTGGGACCCGGGTCTACCACGGGCGCATCATCTCGGTGGATCTCGACGAGGTCCGCTTCCCCGATGGCTCGACGGGGACCTTGGAGATGATCCGGCACCCGGGGGCGAGCGCTGTGGTGCCGTTGCTCGGTGACCCGGGAGACGATCCCGAGGTCTTGCTGATCCGGCAGTACCGGTACGCTGCCGATCAATTCCTGTACGAGATCCCTGCCGGTCGTCTCGACCCGGGGGAAACGCCGGCGGATTGTGCCCGGCGCGAATTGCAGGAGGAAACCGGTTTCACGGCCGAGCGTGTCGAACATGTGTTCACCATGTACACGACGCCCGGCTTCACCGACGAGAAGATCCATCTGTTCGTCGCGACCGGTCTCGTGGCAGGGCAGGCGCATCGCGAGGCCGACGAATTCATGGAATTGGTGCCCACGCGGTTGTCGCGGGCGCTGTCCATGGTGGAGCAGGGGGAGATTCAGGACGCCAAAACGGCGCTCGCCCTGCTGTATGCGGCAGGCTTTCGCTTGAACTGAGCCGAAATGTCGTACCGGCTGTCCACTTTTCCGGACGCACGTCTTCGGAATGGGACGGTCGCGCGCACGCCCGGTGATGTGGTGACGCGGGGCACAGAACTCTAAGTGGTTGCTATATAATGATTTACCTCGGAGTGTTCCAAAAGGTTCCCTCCGGCACGCCCCGTGCGATATCCCCCTGTGCGCACCAACATGACTGGACGGGTCGTCCGGCGGTCTGGTTGGGGCGCCACGAGTGAACCACTCGTGTCACCGCGGCGCCGCACCACGGGCAGCAGCCCGATGCGTAGCGCCACCGGACTACTGCCTTACGCAGGAGGGCTCGACCGATGGCCGAACTGGCTCGTACCAAACGGACCGCCCATACCACCCCAGTGGTGCCGGTGCGGGAGCACCTGCGCTCGCTCGAGGACGGGGATGTGGTGTCGGCGTTCCTCGCGGGTGAGGAACGGGCGTTCGAGGAGCTCGTCGATCGCTACCAGCGCCGCCTGCTCAACTTCGTGTATCGCACGATCGGGGATCGCGACCGCGCCGAGGATCTGGTGCAGGAAGTGTTCATCCGCGTGTACCGGCACATCGGGCGTTTCGATCGCTCCAAGAAGTTCAGCACGTGGATCTACACGATTGCCTCGAACCTGGCGAAGAACGAGCTGCGCAACCGCTCGCGCAACCCATTGGTTCTGTTCCAAACCATCAAGGCGAAGTTCGAAGACGAGGAGCGCCCGCTCGAGTTCGAGGACACCATGTCGCGCCCCGACGACCTGTTCCGCAAGCGGCACCTGCGGGAGATGGTGGAGCATTCGGTGGGGCAGCTGCCGGCGCATCACCGCGAGGTGTTCGTGCTGCGTGAGCTCGAAGGCAAGAGCTACGAGGAGATCGCCGAGATCACCGGGGTGAACCTCGGGACGGTGAAGTCGCGGCTGAACCGGGCGAGGACGGCGTTCGCGGACATCATTTCGCCGCTGGTGCGGTAGCCGCGGACGGGTCCACGAGGGCACGGGTACGGAAGGAGGGGGCCGGCGTAGCGCGCCGGCCCCCTCCTTCGTATATCCAGTGTGGCTGAGCCCGCCGGGTGGCCGGGTGCCCCCGAGCGGGTATCTCCGGAACCGCCAGGCGCCGGCTGGGTACCTTGCCGTGCACGCCCTTCCGCAGGCTCCTGTCTCGTACCGATGGACTGCAAGCACTTTCGCAAACGACACCTCGCGTATCTCGACGATACGTTGCCGGGTGAACTGATGGCCGAGGCGCAGCGTCATGTGTTGGTCTGCGACGGATGCGCGGCACACGACGCCCTCGTTCGGCGGTCGCTGATGGTGGTGCACACCATGGCCCCCGCGATGCCGTCGCTCGAGCCGAGCGCCGAGTTCCAGACAAGGCTGCGGGCCCGTTTGGCCGAGTGTCGGGCCGAGCGCACGGCGGCGGTGGCCGGCACGCTGGGTGAGCCCACGATGCCTCCGGTTGCCCGCAACCGGTTCGTCTCGCCGTCGCGCACCATGCTTGCCATGGCGGCCAGCGCGGCGATCGGTGCCCTCGCGTTTCAGGCGGTACGGAGCAGAACCGCCCCGACGCTCGCCATGCAGCCGGTGATGGTGATGCTCCCTGCGCCCGTGGCCCGGGCCCCGTACAGCAATCCCGACCTGATGCAGGCGATGGCCACCGGCAACCCGGTATGGCCGGCCACCATGATCGTGGAAGAAGCCCCGGCGGGCTTCGTGAACGCACCGATCCGCTTCGCCGACGTGCGCTGAGTGGGGCACCGGGCGGAAATTCGCGGCGAAAGACGAACAGGGGCTCACCGGCCCCTGTTATTTTTTGCCCATGCCCCCGAAGTCCGCCGCGCCCACCGCGAAGGAAGCCTCCCCCCTCAGAGTCGTGCAGGCCGCGATCCAGTCGCGGCAGTTCGCGCCCGTGTACTATCTCCACGGCGACGACGACTACCTGAAGGACGCGGCCATTCGCGATTTGCTGCAGGCAGCAATCGACCCGTCGACGCGCGACTTCAACCTCGAGCAGCGTCGTGGCGCCGATCTCGACGGCGAATCGGTGGCGAGTCTGCTCACCACGCCGCCGATGCTCGCCGAATGTCGCGCCGTGGTGCTGCGTGACGTGACGGGGCTCAAGAAGGCCGCGCGGGCGCAGCTCGACAAATACCTGCAGCGCCCCGCGAGCGACACGTTGCTGCTGCTGGTGAGCCCGGCCGGGACGAAGGCGGACAGTGCGTTGGTGGACGCCGGCGTGTCACTCGAGTTCGCCCCGCTCACCCCGGAGCGCGTGCGCCGGTGGATCATGCATCACGCCGGCACGGCGCTGCAGGTGGACATCGCCGACGATGCGGCGCAGCTGCTGCAGCAGGCCGTGGGCAACGATCTGCATCTGCTCGCTGCCGAGTTGGACAAGTGCGCGAGCTACGTGCTGGGCGCGCACGACGCCGCCGGCACCGGCACCGCCAGCGAGGGGACGCGCGCCGTCATCGACGTGGACTCGGTGTCGGCGGTGGTGGGCGTGCGGCGCGGCGAGACGGTGACCGACCTGCTCGACGCCGTGGCGCGCCACGACGCGAAGACGGCGGTGAACCTGGTGGGACACGTGCTGGGGCAGCCCAAGGTGAACGCGGTGCAGGTGGTGATGATGCTCGCTACGCAGGCGTTCGCGCTGCGCTTCGGCCGCGCGCGCCGTGATGCCGGCATTCCCACGCAGCGGCTGCCGCAGGAGTACTTCGCCTTTCTCAAGGAAACGGGCGGCTATCCGGGACGCCCGTGGGGCGAGGCGGCGTCCGCATGGACGAAGGCGACCGAGGGGTGGAGCGCCGATGCCTGCGAACGCGCGCTGGGCCTGCTGCTCGAAGCCGACATGGCGCTCAAGGACACGCGGGTGTCCACCGAAGAACAGCTGCTGACCAGTCTCGTGCTGGCGCTCTGCGCCACGCGGACCCGACGCGCAGCGTAACGAGCAATGATTAGACGACCAACGATGCGGTGGGGCCGGGCGACGCTGGTGATCGGCCTGGTATGCGGTGTGACGCAGCCGGCCGCGCTCGCGGCACAGGCGCCGGTGGTGTCACCGTCGGTCGATCGCGCGATTGCCCGCGCGCGCGCGGCCGTGGACGCCGGCGACGGTGCCGAAGCCCGGGCCGTACTCGACTCCCTCGAGAAGGCCGCCCCGGTGGCGAG
>DCZC01000166.1:2270-2464 GCA_002331565.1 Gemmatimonas sp. UBA2094 | reverse complement strand
CGCGATTGGAAGCGGTTGGTGATCGACGTGCCGCTTGCGCCGCGTGCGAGCGACGCGCTGCTGCGCCTCGGCGAACTCGAGATGCTGCGCGGGCATCCGGCCGGGGCCCGCACGTACTTCGCGCGCGTGGCCCGGGAGTTTCCGGCCGCGTCGACGCGCGCGCGCAGTCAGCTCTGGATCGCGAAGAGTTACGT
>DCZC01000166.1:0-2031 GCA_002331565.1 Gemmatimonas sp. UBA2094 | reverse complement strand
GACGGTGAACTCAAGCTGCAAGCCGAAGAGATGGGTCGGCAGTGCGCCACGGTCGATCGCACGCTCATCGCCAAAGTCATGAGCGATACCGTCGCGCCGGCGATCGCGTCCGCGAAGGTGGTGGGGTCCGACGCGGCCAAGCCGGCCAAACCGACCCCGAAGCTGGCGGACGTGCCCAAGGGCGCCCGCTTCAGCGTGCAACTCGCCGCATTCGACACCGCCGAAGAAGCCGAGCGTCTGGTGAAGCGATTGCGCACGCGAGGTATCGAGGCGCGCATCGACGGCACGGCGAAGCCGTTCCGTGTGCGCGTGGGCTACTTCGACACACGCGCCGCCGCCAAGGCGGAGCAGGCCAAGCTGAAGCAGCGCGGACAGTCCGGATACATCGCGGAGATCACGAAGTGAGTGGTGGGTCNNAAGAGATACGCGTGGCCGATCCGGCCGCTCTCGATCGCCCCTGACAGGCCACGGGCAACGTGTTCCTGTCCGACCAAGTCGGCGAACCGCTGCGGCCGGTACCGTCGGGCAACGACCTGGTAGGCGGCCGATTCAGCCATGGATCAGAGCACCGTCGCGAACAGAGACCACTTCCGAGGGCGCCGGACCCGATGCCCGCCGGCCGACCGGAGGCCGATGAGAGGCCCACCGCACAAAGAGACGACTGCTTATGGCTGCTGCGGTTAAGCCCTGACCAGGTTCACAGGTCCCCATCGCAGGGGCCTCTCATCGGCATCCGGTTCGCCATGATTTGTACGCCCCGCCGCCAAACCGGTCAAAGGCTGATACATTTCCGCCCATGGCGTCGACGACGTCCCCCATGATGCAGCAGTTCGAGGCCGCGAAGGCCCGCTGCCCGGGCGCGCTCGTATTCTTCCGGATGGGCGACTTCTACGAGATGTTCTACGAGGATGCCGAAGTGGCGTCCCGGGCGATCGGGCTCACGCTCACGTCGCGCAACAACGGGGGCGCCGCCGAGGTGCCGCTGGCCGGCATTCCGGTGAAGGCGGCGGCGGAATATCTGCGGCGCCTCGTGGGGCAGGGCTATCGCGTCGCGATCTGCGAACAGGTGGAAGACCCCAAGCTCGCCAAGGGGATCGTGAAGCGCGAAGTGATCGAGACGATCACGCCCGGTGCGGTATTTGCCGACGATCTGCTGGACGGGGCGCGCGCGAACTACGTGTGCGCGATCGCCATGGGACGCGACACCGTGGGCAAGCAGTCGGCGCGCGATGCGGAGAAGGTGCGCGAGCAGATCGGTGTGGCCGCGGCCGACCTGTCCACGGGTGAGCTGCGGATGTTCGTGGTGACGGCGGCCGATGCCCCCGCTGTCCTGGCACGGCTGGCGCCGCGCGAACTGCTGCGGGTGCGCAAGCCGGCCGGTGAATCGCCGCACGCCGACATCGAAGCGGCGCTGCGCGTGGTGGACAACGTGCTCGTTACCGAGCGCGAAGGGTGGGAGTTCGACGCCCAGCTCGCGGCCGACGAACTCACGCGCCAGTTCGCCATCAGCAGTCTCGAGGGTTTCGGACTCGGCACCGACGATGCCGCCGCTGTGGGTGCGGCGGGCGCGCTGCTGCGCTATCTGCGCGAACTGCAGCCCGGCGGATTGCCGCACCTCGCGCGCCCCATGGTGGAGCGTCCGGGTGGCGTGATGCCGCTGGACGAAATGACGCGGCGCAACCTCGAGTTGGTGGAATCGCTGCGCGGCGGCGAACTCGCGGGCACACTGCTCAGCGTGCTCGACCGCACCACCACCCCCATGGGGCAGCGCCTGCTGCGGCAATGGTTGCTGGCACCGCTGCTCGACCGCGATGTGATCGAGCGCCGGCTCGATGCCGTGACCGTGCTCGTGCGCGAGGCGGTGGGGCGCACCGCGCTGCGCGAAGCGCTCGACGGTGTGCGCGATGTGGAACGTCTCGCCAGCAAGGCCGCGGCGGGTCGTGCCACGCCGCGCGAGCTGGGCGCCCCCGGGGATTTGCTGGCGCGACTGCCGCAGGGGGCGAAGGCGGGGGGCGACGGGGTGTCGCATGC
>DCZC01000050.1:641-6889 GCA_002331565.1 Gemmatimonas sp. UBA2094 | reverse complement strand
TTGGCCTGCTTGCAGCCATTCGGATTGGCCGTACAGTCCACGCGCCAGGGCGGATCGTACATGGCGTCTTCGCTCTCGATGAGTCCCAGTGCCGCCAGCCCGCGCGTCCGCACCACCACCGAACTGTCCGCCGCCGCCCGGATGCGCATGCCGGGCTTGCTGTTGCGTTCGGCCGCTTTCTGCGCGTCGAGTACGAGCTGATACAGCGCCCGCTGCTCCGCGCTGTACACGCCGTTCACCGGGATGGAGCGCGTGACGTCGGCGGCATACCCGCGGAACTCCGCGCCGGCGTCCATCACCACCAGGTCACCGGGTTTGACCGGCGCCATGTCCTTCATGTAATGCAGCGTGGTGCCGTTGTAGCCCGCCCCCACGATGGAGCCGTACGCGGGACGCTCGGCCCCGCGCCGCGTGAACTCGTACTCGAGAGCGGCGCGCAGTTCGTACTCGTGCTGCGGGTTGGCAGTGAGCATCGCCGCGCGATGCCCCTCGCTGGAGATTTCCACCGCCTTGCGAATGAGCGCCAGCTCTGCCGCCGACTTCCTCGCGCGGATGGCGAGCACCTGCGGCATCGCGTTGCGGATCGTCAGCTGCGGATGTTTGCGAGTCAGCAGCTTGATGGCCTCCTGGCCACGCGTGAGCGTGTCGGCCGAGGAGAAGTCCATCGTTTCGACGTCCGGGATGTGATAGAACGGAAGGCCGGTCGCCGCCAGCGAGTCGAGCACGCCCCAGAGGCTTTCGTACGCGCGCCCCGGCAATCCCGTGCGCGCGACACTGTTGGCCGAATCGGTGCTCTGCCCGTAGTAGAACGCGCGCCGCGCCTCGAGCTTGGTGAGAAACAGCGTGGTGCTCGGCACCTTGTCCTTCACCACCATCACGAACGCGTGATCGGGTTCGTTGAGTTCGGTGAGGTACCGGAACGCCTGCAGCTGGTAGAACGTGGTGAAGTCGTGCACCAGCGTGCGTCCACCGAACGCCACCACGACGCCGGTGCCGATGCGTTCGGCGAAGGCGGCGCGACGCGCCTGCAGTTCGGCGGCGGTGACTGCAGTATCGGTTTGCGCCGCCAATGGCGACGCGAAGCTCAGCAGGGCAGCGAGTACGGCTACGACGCGCATGACGGATCCGGTGGGGGTGGGGAAGACACCACCCCCCAACTTAGCTTCACCGGCCGGCATGGGGTATTTGCCGCGGAACGTGTCAGCAAAGCACAGGTCTCCGAACACTTCAACAGCGCGCATCGATGCTCATTCTCCCCGCTTCGCATACCCATGATCACGACGGCCATGACGACCACGGCGGCTTGCATCGCGACCTGCTCGCGACGGGGCGTTCCATCGACCGTCGCGCCATGCTCCGCGCCTCGGCGACACTGGGGGTGGGCATGGGGGCGCTGCAACTCTTCGGCTGCGGCGGCAACAACGTAACCGGCACCGACAACAACGGTACCACGGCCACCAACAGCGCTGGCAGCTGCACGCGCATTCCCGAGGAAACCGCGGGGCCGTATCCGGGCGATGGTTCCAACGGGGCCAATGTGCTCAATCAGACGGGGGTCGTACGCAGCGATATCCGATCGAGTTTCGCCGGCCTCAGCGGTACGGCCCCGGGGATTCCGCTCACGGTGAATCTCACGATCGTGTCCGCCACCAGCTGCGCTGCGTTGTCGAACTACGCCGTGTATCTCTGGCACTGCGATCGGGCCGGTCTCTACTCGCTCTACTCGAGCGCGGTAACCAATCAGAACTATCTGCGTGGGGTGCAGGCCACTGATGCCAGCGGCAAGCTGTCCTTCACCACGATCTTTCCGGGGTGCTATGCCGGGCGGTGGCCGCATATCCATTTCGAGGTGTTCCGCAGTCTCGCGGCAGCGACCAGCGTGAGCAACAAGATCGCCACGTCGCAGATCGCGCTGCCCAAGACGGCCTGCGATACGGCGTATGCGACCACCGAATATGCTGGCAGCCGCGGCAATCTCGCCGGCGTGAGTCTCGCCACCGACAACATTTTCAGCGATGGGTCGGCGCTGGAGCTGGCCACGGTCACCGGTGGCGTGGCCGCAGGCTTCGTCGCCACGCTCACTGTGGCGGTCGCCGTGTGAGTGGCGGCATTGGGCGTTCCGCTGCCGCCTGCACTGGTCGGGCGACGTAGGGGCACGCGCCGTTCCGGTGTCTACCACGCAGGGATGGGAGAGACTACGGACTGCCCGTTGAGGGACGGGCAGGACGGCAAACGGGGAGCGAGGCGCTGACGGAACCCATAAGTTCCGGGAATGCGACTCCTCCCCGTTCTTGCCGTGGCCATGGGTGCCACGCTCTCGACCGCGTGTGGCATCTCCGCGCAGACTGCCGCGCCTTCCCCGTCGGCGTCACCGGCATCGGTGGCACCCCTGCGTCGAACGCTCGACAGCATAGCCGACGCGCATCGCGGGGTGGTGGGGTACAGCATCACCAACATCGAAACCGGTGAGCATCTCGAGCGGCGCGGTGACGAACCGTTTTCGACAGCGTCGCTCATCAAGGTGCCGGTGCTGGTGGCGCTCTTCGATCTCGCCGAGCAGAAGCTGCTGAACCTCGATGACCCCGTGCTGCTCACCGACATCGACAAGGTGGGCGGCGCCGGCCAGCTGCAGTTTCTCCGTACGCCGACTACCCTGCGTCTCTGGGACGTGGCGTGGCTCATGAGCACGCTGAGCGACAACACGGCAACCAATCTCGTGCTCGACCGCATCAAGATCCGTCGCGTGTGGCAGAAGATGGAAGCGCTGGGGCTGCCGCGCACGAAGGTGCACTCGGGGAGCATGACGCGCATTGCCAGCGTCGCACCGGACAGCTCGGCCAAGTACGGGCTCGGCGTGACGACGCCGAACGAAATGGCGCAGCTCTTCATGCTGATGGCGCAGGGCAGGGCGGTCAGCCCCTCCGCCGACAGCACCATGCTGTGGATCCTCGAACACAACGAGGACGACAGCAAGCTGATGCGCTTCAATTACGGCGTGCGTGCGGCGCACAAGACCGGTGACGTGGACCGGTCGCGGACCGACTGCGGGGTGCTCTACCTGCCGGCGCGGGTCGTGGCGTGCGTGCTCACGAAGGACAACGTGGATACCCGCTACTGGACCGACTCCGAAGGGAACGCCGTGATCGCGCAGATCGGTCGTGCGATCACGGCATTCTGGAAGCGCTGAGCGTTTCGTGCCTTCCCGCGACAGCGCGGTGCGGGCCGGGCGCCTACTGCGGGACGACTTGCGAGTACATCTGGCTCTGGCCGAGTGAGCCGTTGGCGGTCTGCACGACGTCGAGGCGGGCCACGGTGCCCGAACCCATCTGTACGGCCGGGCTGTACCAGGTATATCGCCCCCCCACCGAGCGGACCAGCACCACGAGCATGTTGCCCGCCTGCAGTTCGCTCACGGGGACCTTGAGGGTCGCCGTCGCGTTACCGGTCACGGTGCCCAGGCGTCGCCCCGCCGTCGAGCCGGAGCGTACGGCGTACACGTTCACGTCGTAGAACCCGCGGTTGTTGGCCAGGAGCAGGACGGTGGGCTGGGACGTCCCCGACAACGCCTTGCTGACGCAGCCGGTGCTACCGGCGAGGCTGCCGGCCAGGAATAGCAGCGCGGTACGACGCGACATCTCGCGGAAGTTCGGCATGATCGGCGTGGTCAGGGAGCGAGCCGGTCGATCATCGGTTGGGTGATGAGCACCGTGCCCTTCTCGGTACGACGGAAACGCTGGGCATCGAGGTGCGGATCCTCGCCGACGACGAGGCCCGCCGGAATGCGTACCCCACGATCCACCACGACGTTCGTCAGGCGCGCGCCCCGTCCCACGTCCACGTCCGGTTGCAGCACCGCCCCGTCCAGATGGGCGTACGAATGGACCTGCACGTTGGTGAACAGCAGCGAGCGGAAAATGCCGGCCCCCGATACGATGCAGCCACCGGACACCAGGGAGTCGAGCGCAAATCCGCGTCGTCCCTCTTCGGCATGCACGAACTTGGCCGGTGGCGCGATCTCCGCATACGTCCAGATGGGCCACTCGTGGTCGTACAGGTCGAGTCCCGGCAGCACCGACGTGAGGTCGATGTTCGCTTCCCAGTACGCGTCGATGGTGCCGGCATCACGCCAATAGGCGTCGGCCTCACGGTTGGCCTTCACGCACGAGTCGCCAAAGCGGTGCGCCACTGCCTTGCCGTGCCGGACTACGTACGGAATGAGATCCTTGCCGAAGTCGTGCGACGACGTGGCCTCGTTCGCGTCGCGCCGCAGCAGCGCCGCCAGGAAGCTCGTCTTGAACACGTAGATGCCCATGCTCGCCAGCGCCATATCCGGTTTGCCGGGGATGCCCGGCGGGTCCTGCGGCTTCTCGAGGAAGTGCACGATGCGGTCGTGTTCGTCGACGTGCATGACGCCGAAGCCGGTGGCCTCCATGCGCGGCACTTCCAGCACGCCGACGGTCACGTCGGCGTCCTGGCTCACGTGCTGCTGCAGCATGAGTTCGTAATCCATCTTGTAGATGTGATCACCGGCCAGGATGACCATGTACTCCGGATGGTACGCCTCGATGATGTCGAGGTTCTGGTACACCGCGTCGGCGGTCCCCTCGTACCACTGCGTTTCGCTCACGCGCTGCGACGCCGGAAGAATGTCGAAACTCTCGTTGCGCTCGGGGCGCAGAAAGTTCCAGCCCCGCTGCAGATGGCGGATGAGGCTGTGCGCCTTGTACTGCGTGGCCACCCCGATGCGCCGGATACCGGAGTTGATGGCATTGGACAGCGCGAAGTCGATGATGCGCGTCTTGCCCCCGAAGTACACCGCCGGTTTGGCCCGCCGGTCGGTGAGCTCGTAGAGCCGCGACCCGCGCCCACCGGCGAGCACATAGGCCATGGCACTGCGGGCGAGCGTTCCACGGGGGGACGGCGGCATGCGGGTCCTTCTCCAGCGACGGGGAGCGACGGAACATGGAACAATGGTACTCGTCGCATTTTGCGTTGCGTGCACGCCTCGCGTAAGGTAGGGGCATGAACGTTCTCTTCGTGGCCGCCGAGGTGGCCCCTTACGTGAAGACCGGCGGACTGGCCGACGTGGCCGGCGCGCTTCCCGTGGCCCTGCGCCACGCGGGACATGATGTACGCGTGGTCATGCCACGGTACCATTCGCTTCGCCAGCAGGGGGTTCCCGTGACCGGCCCCATCGGCGCGTCGTTCCTTCCGGTGGGGGTGCAGGCGGAAGAGCAGCGCATCTGGCGAGCGGCCGCCCCCGAAGGACCCCTGTACTTCCTGGATATTCCCGCCGCGTTCGAACGCCCGGCCATCTATGGCGAACCCGACGACGCGCGCCGGTTCATTCTCTTCGCGCGTGGTGTGATGGATGCCATGCAGCACCTGCGCGAGGTGGACGGATGGCAGCCGGATGTGGTGCATTGCCACGACTGGCACGCGGCGCTCGTGATCAACTATCTCAAGAGCTACTACGCGTACACCTTCGGGCACATCGCGACAGTGTTCACGATTCACAACCTCGCGTATCAGGGGCAGGTGCCCCCCGACGTGGCCCACCTGGCCGGATTGCACGAAGGTGGTCTCGTGGAGAAGGCCATGGGCGCCGGCATTGCCGATTCATTCAACTTCATGGCGCGCGGCATCCTGTACGCCGACGTCGTGACCACCGTGAGCCCCACGTACGCGCGGGAGATCCTCGGCCCCGAGTACGGCGAGCGGCTCGACGGGGTGCTGCGCAGCCGGCACGATCGCGTGACGGGCATACTCAACGGCATCGACACGACGGTTTTCGACCCGCACACCGACCGGCACATCGCGGCGCCGTATCGCGCGGAGGACATCACCGGCAAGGCCACCTGCAAGGCCGCGCTGCAGCAAGCGCTCGGGCTCGAGGTGAACCCGGCCCGCCCGCTGCTCGGCATCGTGTGCCGGCTCGTCGAGCAGAAGGGGCTCGACCTGCTGCACGGCATCATGCCGTGGCTGCTGCGGGAGACGGATGCCCAGCTGGTGATGTTGGGGTCGGGGCAGCCGCATCTGCAGGACGCGTTTCTTCGCTGGGCCCAGCTGCATGCCGGCCGCGTGGCCGTGCGTATCGGATTCGACGCCGCGCTCGCCCAGCAGATCTACGCCGGCAGCGATGCCTTCCTCATGCCCAGCCGCTTCGAGCCCTGCGGTATCAGCCAGCTGCTGGCGATGCGCTACGGCTCGATTCCGGTGGTGCGCCGCGTCGGTGGTCTGGTGGACAC
>DCZC01000050.1:0-525 GCA_002331565.1 Gemmatimonas sp. UBA2094 | reverse complement strand
GCAGCTCATCGCGCTGCGCTACGGCAGTGTGCCCATCGTCCGGGCCACCGGCGGCCTTGCCGACACGGTGCGCGAAGGACTCGACGGCAACGGGTTCGTGTTCCATCGCTACGACACCGGCGATTTCGGTGACGCAATCTGGCGCGCGCTGCAGTGCTACCGCGACCCCGCGTCGTGGGCCATCGTGCGCGAACGCGGCATGCGCGAAGACCACTCGTGGGGCACGGCGGCGCAGCAGTACGCCGGCGTCTACGAGTCGGCGCGGCGGCTCATTGGGCGCGGCTGAACAGCTCGTGTGACAGCAGGGCCCGCGTCGCTGCGTGATTCGGCCGCTCGAGCACCTCGCGCGCGGCGCCGATCTCCACGATCTCACCGGCGGCCATGACGGCCACTTCGTCGGCCACGGCTTTCGCGAAGTCCACGTCGTGGGTGGTGACGAGCAGCGTGCGCCCGGCGGCGGCCAGTGCGCGCAGAGTCTCGGCGAGCGCACCGCGCCGCGCGGGGTCAAGGGCGGCGGTGGGTTCG
>DCZC01000095.1:13115-13389 GCA_002331565.1 Gemmatimonas sp. UBA2094 | reverse complement strand
TGGCGGTTGCCGGCCATGCGAGGTACAAGGCGGAAACCATCGTCGCGCCCGCCGCGCAGTGCCGGAAACGCGCGGCGTGATGGGCTAGGTTGAGCGGTGACTGTCGAGTCGGTTTCACGCGAGGCGTTCCGTGGGTGACATCGTGATGAGGAGTTTGCGTACCATCCGGCGAGCGCCGGGCACGCGACGAATGCTCGGACGGTTGGCGAGCACACTGCTGGCCGGCACCGCGCTCTCCGGCTGTGCTGGAAACCCGTCGGCGGGCGTGGACCCC
>DCZC01000095.1:0-12992 GCA_002331565.1 Gemmatimonas sp. UBA2094 | reverse complement strand
GCTGGCCGGCCCCGCGCTCTCCGGCTGTGCTGGAACCCCGTCGGCGGGCGTGGCCCCCCCCCCCGCCGCTGCTACCAGCTCGGGCGTCGGCGTCGTGCCGGGGCGCCCTGCCACCATTACTGTGCCAACTGCCGCGGCGTTGGCGGTGGTGCCGGTGCGCGTGACGTACGCCGGGCGACGGGCGGCGGCCGATTGCCGCTGGGGGCGCAGCTCGACTCCGCGCGCACGGAGCTGCTCGTCAAGCTCAACGGGACGCTTGCCCCCGGCGTGGTGATGGGCAGCAGCGTGCGTGACGTGCAGATTACCGAGGTGAGCACGACCCCCACCGGAATCGTGGTGCGCGCGAAACTGACGGGGCAGAGCGGGGTGTGGATCCAGTAGCCCCTGAGTCGCTCATCTGACCTTCAACTCGCCCGTCATGCGTTCGTGCGTCTGCCTGCTCGCCGCGCTTCTCGTCGCGGCCGCCCCCATCGGCGCCCAGCCGTTCGCGGCGCCCCGTGATTCCGCGACCCGGGTGCTCATGTCGCGATTGGCCACGCTTTCAGCCGACAGCATGGAAGGTCGGCGCACGGCCACGCCCGGTAGTGCGCGGGCGCGCGCATGGCTCGTGCAACAGTTGACTGCCATGGGCGCAAAACCCCTCGGCGCGTCCTACGAGCAGCCATTCCGACTGCGGCCGCGCGGGGCGGGGGCCACCGACAGCATCACCGGCGTGAACATCGTCGCGCGTATTCCCGGGCGTTCCACCGCCGGCGGCATGCTCGTGATGAGCGCGCATTACGATCACCTTGGTGTGCGCAACGGCGAGATCTTCAACGGGGCCGATGATGATGCCAGCGGCTGCGTGGTGCTGCTGACCGTGGCCGAACAGCTGTTGCGCGACCCGCCGCAGCACGACGTGATTCTTGCGTTCTTCGACGCCGAGGAGATGGGGTTGCAGGGCGCTCGTGCCTTCGTGAATGCGCCGCCCGTGCCACTCGCCAGCGTCGCCGCCAATCTCAATCTCGACATGGTGGCGCGTCAGGATGCCGGCGCGCTCTGGGTGTCGGGCACGTCGCACTACCCGTTCCTCAAGGCCGTCGCTGAATCGGCGTCGAAAGCGTCCGGCGTGGCGGTGCGCTTCGGCCACGATACCAAGGATCTCAAGCCCGGCGACGACTGGACCAACTCGTCGGACCACGGCGTGTTCCACGGCAAGGGCATCCCCTTCCTCTATCTCGGCGTGGAGGATCACCCGGATTATCACAAGTCGGGCGACGACGCCGACAAGGTGGATCCGGCGTTCTATGCGAAGAACGTGACCTTTGCCGGCACGCTGCTGCGGGCGCTCGACCGCGCCCTGCCACGGTTCCCGGTGCGCTGAACGTCGCCAGTCGCAACGCCACCAGCCGGAACGACGAAGGGCCGCCCGTTCGAGAACGGGACGGCCCTTCATGATTCCCTGCCGGCTCGAGGAGACCCTGAACCGGAAGTACCCGTGTTACCGGGCGCCGATCAGGAGATCCGCTGCCCAGGACGAGCCGGCATAGGGACTGGAACTAGACAATTGATCACCTCCTCGAGATAGAGTGAAACATCGGGCGTGTCCTACCACCGATTTCATGCGCCGCCCTTCTCACGCAGCACACCGGCTGGATGCCGGGGCCGGGTTTTCCGGTCGGTTACGCGGCCGCTCCTCCGCGATGCACAACATGCTATGGGTGATCACGCGATCCTGCAATAGGTTGACGGCCCCAGATGTCACATTCGTGCTCTTCCGTGACAACGGAGGGCTTGGCGGTAACCTTCCCGGAGGTCCGCCGCCGTCACGAGCCGAACCACCGGGTCGTGCCGGCCCCGCGGTTTGGTGAATTTCCAGCAGCTCCCCACCCGTCTCTCTTCCCGATTCCATGCCCAACTCCGTTTTCGGGGCCCCGTGGCGTATCGCGCCGTCGTCGGCCCTCCTGCTTGCCGTAATGTTCGCGCCGGAGCGCACCGCCGCGCAGGCCGCCGCGCGTACGGTCGTCGCCGGCACCGGCATACCGTCGTCTCTCCCCACGGGCCCCCGCGCCATGATGCTGGGAGACTGGTATCGCGTGGTGAGCGTGAGCTCGCCCGCGGTCTCCCCCGACGGCAAGCGGGTGGCCATGACCGTCACCAAGGCGGTCGAGGGGGAGAACCGTCGCCACAGCGAGATCTGGGTGGCCAACACGACCGGCGGTGAGCCGCAGCGTTGGACGTCGCCGAACACCGAGAGCAGCAATCCGCGCTGGTCGCCCGATGGCAAGTATCTCTTCTTCACGTCGCAGCGCGCGGGCGGGAAGGGAAACTCGTGGGCCATCCGTCTTGATCAGCCAAGTGGCGAGGCCGTGCAGGTGCCGGAGTATCCGAGCGGCAGCATGCCGGCCGATGGGTCATTCGCGGTGTTCACCGATGCGGCCGCGCCGGCGCCGCAGGTGCCGCCCGGCGACCCGTTCGCGCAGCAGCCGCCCATGGCGCGGCCGCCGTTCGATGCCATCACGCGTCCCGCCGTACCAGCGCGCTTCGATGGCCGGCATGTGGTGGACATGGTGTACAAGAACAACAACACGGGCTTCGTACCGGGAAGGCGCACGCCCCGCACGTGGCGTCCGCAGCAGCTCGTCCGCCAGAACGTCGGCGATACCGCGAGAAAGCAGATCACCAACGTCGCCTACTCGCATCGCGGCGCGGTGGTTTCGCCCGACGGCAAGTGGGTGGCGTTCCTGGCCGATCCCCGACTGCGCCCCGACAGTGTCGTGGAGATGGAACGTGATGCGCTCGCCAAGCTCCCCTACGACAAGGTGCGGGACGAGGCCGAGCGCAACGAGGTCGACATCTACGTCATCAGCGTGGACGGCGGCACCCCCCGCAAGGTGGCCGACTGGATGGGGGCGGAGTCGAATCTCGAGTGGTCGCCGGACAGCAAGCGTCTGGCGTTCATCGGTCGCCCTGGTCGCACGAAGAATGCGAGCCTGTTCGTCGTTGATGCGGCGGGCGGATCGCCGAAGAATCTGATTCCCGGCTGGCAGTACGAGCCGGGCGACCTGTTCTGGCTCAAGAACGGTCAGTTGCACGTGGCCGCCGACATCGGTGGCCGCTCGGCGCTGTTGCGCGTGGACATCACGGGCGCGACGCTGCCGAAAGAGTTGATCGGGGGGCGCCGCCAGTTGCGCGCGGCCAGCTACGATGCGGCCGGCAAGATCGTGGCATACACGGCCACGAGCATGACCAAGCCGACGGAGCTGTATGTCGCCAACGCGGACGGCACGGGCGAACGCAAACTCACCGGCTTCAACGATGCGGTGAATGCCGACGTGGTGTGGAGCGACGCCGAGCGCTTCACGTACCGCAGCGTGGGCAACATGGAAATCGAAGGCTGGCTCATGAAGCCGTATGGCTACGAGGCCGGCAAGAAGTATCCCATGGTGATCTACATCCACGGTGGTCCCCATTCGGCCTACGGCGAAGGCTGGTTCGACGAATTCCAGAACCTCGCCGCCCAGGGGATGTTCGTGCTCTTCACCAATCCGCGCGGGTCGAGCGGCTACGGGGCCGACTTCACGTACAGCACGCGCGGCCGCTGGGGCATGGAAGATTACGACGACCTGATGAAGGCGGTGGATATCGTCGCGGCACGTCCCGACGTGGACAGCACGCGCATGGGGGCCACCGGCGGCTCGTACGGCGGCTTCATGACCACGTGGATAGCCACGAAGACCAACCGGTTCCGCGCCATCGAGACCGACCGCACGATCACCGACTGGACATACTGGTACGGTTCGAGCGATGCGCAGGGCCTCACCGAGTTCGAGTTCTACGGCAAGCCGTGGGACAATCAGGCGCTGTACGACACGCTGTCCCCCATCCGCTACGTGAGCAAGGTGAAAACGCCGATGCTCATCGTGCAGAGCGAGGAGGATCACCGCACGCCGATGGGCAGCGCCGAGATGTGGTTCATGTCGCTCAAGAAGCAGGGCGTGCCGGTGGAGCTCGTGCGGTACCCGCGCTCGAATCACGATCTGAGCCGCACCGGCGAGCCGTGGCTCCTCGTCGATCGCCTCGGCCGTCTGCGGCAGTGGTTCGGGTACTGGTTGCAGGGGAAAGCGGCGAACTGAAACGGCGCCGGGGACTGCGGTTCAGCGCCGTCAGCAGTCCCCGCCGTCGGCAGTCCCGCAGCTATACCGCGAAGCAGTAGAACAATCCATTGCCTCCGGTCGCCTGCAGGTTCTTCTGTCCGCAGCCGCGCGACGCGTGCGCGAAGTTCCAGCTCGTCGGGTTGGCCCCTCCGCCCTGCCGGTCGTGATGGCCCACCGACGCGCTGCCGGTCTCGGCGTTGCTCGTCCAGTTGCTGCAGGTACTGTCGTCGGTGCCCGGCTGCACGCGGCCGTCGAGCGTGGAGCCGGTGAGCACGTCGTGCGTGTTCGGCGTGTCGCCGCGGCCGTTCACCACCGCGCCCTTCTCGGTGAGACTGTTTTCCTTCGACAGCTTGTTGTTCTCGCTGTGCAGATCGTCCACGCTCGTCGCCACCACGACCCCCTTGGCGTTCTTCCATGGCCCCTTGCCGATGCGGTCGCGCGCGTTCACCGCCGGCTTGCCGCCAAGGGCCTGCTGACTGAGATAGGCGCGCCACGTTTTGCCGCGGACGCCGGCGGCTTCGGCGAGCATCGCGCAGTGCTTGTCGGCCCCTTCGAGCCCGCCGAGGTTGGCGCCGTCACCGGACCCCACGCTGGTGATGAAGAACGACAGGTCCTGCTGCGCGAACGTGACCGTGCGAGGAGCCGGGGCGCCCGACGACGCGAGCGACGCAGCGGCGATGACGACGGGAAGCGTGAGTGACAGCATGGGCGTTTCTCCTGATCGGTGAATGGCGGGAAGTTCAGGGACGGAGTACGACGATGTCGGCGGTGCGCTTGGCGATCGCGGCCGCCGAGTAGGGCAACGGCACGAACGTATTCTTCGCCCAGAGGGGGAACAGGTTGGCGTAGAAGGGACTGCGCGGGTCGCCGCTCTGCCCGGGTGTATTGGTCACGATGGCGCTGTCCCAGTTGGCGACGTCGATCACCACGCGCAGGCTCGCGCCATGGTTCTGATTGTCGGCATTGGACGTGGCGAGCAGCGTATTGCCGTAACCACCTCGCGGCGCGGGGCCGGGCGAGAGCGCACGCTTGAGGGAATCGCTCACGAGCACATCGAGCGGATGGGCGATGCGGCTGTGGTGGAAGCGGGCATCGCCGTACGTCCACGTGCGCATGTCGTCGCCGAAACGCTTGCGCAGATCACTCACCGCTTCGTTGAAGGCGCGAAAGAGCACGAAGTTGCGGGCGTCCACCGGACGCTCGCCCAGCAACGAATCGGGCTGCTCCATCCATTGGACTACGCGGGTGAGCGGAACCGAGCCCAGAATGGGGCGCACGGCGAGTGGCAGCACCAGGTCGGCCGTATGCGACAGCAGCCGACGTTCCCACGCCGCGTAGATGGCGGCGCCGCGCGAGTCGGCATCGAGCACCCGGTTCCATGCTAGTACCGTGTCCCGTGCCGCCTTTGCCGGCGCACTCGTGAACGACACCGTCGCGAGCAAGGGCACCAGCCGGCGCGCCGGCAGAGAGAGCGCGTCGTGTTGCAGCGCACCGGAGCTTGCCACCGTCGCGCGCTGCGTGGTGTCGAGCACTTCCTGCAGGCGATCGCGACGGAAGCCGTCGCCCCAGTCGCGTGCCAGTGCGTCGAAGTGGCCGTAGTCACGCGCCACGTTGAAGGCGTTCGCCGTACCCACGAAGCCACGGTCCGGGTTCGTTTCGTTGGGCAGCTGTGCGATGGGCAGATAGCCGTCCCATTCGTAGCGGCCGTCGCCCGGTACCGGGAGCAGCCCCTCCCAGTTCTTCCGGATCGGGGCGATGCCCGCCGTCTGCCACCCGATCGTGCCGCTCGTGTCGCCCCACACCCAGTTGAGCGTGGGCATGCGGGCGAAGGTGAGCGCCTCGCGCGCTTCCTGCCAGGTGCGCGCCTGATCGAGGCGCAGGCTGGCGAGATACGGCGCTCCACCGGCTTCAAGCCACCCGGCCCGGAGGGCCACGGCCACATGGCGCGTGCTGTCGACGTAGAGCACCGGACCGTGGCGCGTGTACTGCAGTGTGACGGGCACCGGCAAACCGTTCTTCACGCGCACGGTGTCGGTCACCGTGCGGAGCGCCTCACGGCCGTTGCGATAGCGATAGGTGCGGTTGGCCGCATCGAGCTCGTACACGTACAGGTCTTCGCTGTCGATGCCGAAAATCGTGAGGCCCCACGCGGCGTGCTGATTGTGCCCGATGGCCACGCCCGGGATGCCGGGCTCTCCGCCTCCGATGACATCCCACCCCGGCGCCTTCAAATGCACGAGGTAGCGAAGCGACGGGACCGAGATGGCCCGGTGCGGATCGTTCGCCACGAGCGGCTTGCCGCTCGCGGTACGCGCCCCGCTGATCACCCAGTTGTTGCTTTCCAGCCGGTCGCGCGGCGCCACGTCGGTGGAGTCGCCAGCGGCCGCCAGCGGTTTGCGCCACGACGGCGACACTTCGTCAGCGCGGAACGCCGGCGCATTCTTCGAGCCGCGAATGTCCGCCAGCAGCCGTGCATCCTCCACGACGCTCATGGCGCGGGCCACGACACTGTCGAGGGCGAGCGTCACGTTTCCCGGTTCGAACAGGTCGCGCCGCTTCATCCCCTCTGAGCCGAGCAGGCGGACAGCCCGCGCGAAATCGGGCTCGGCGCTCGCATTGCTCGCCAGCGCATTGTGTCGCGAAACGACCACCTCGGGCGTCCAATATCCGGGCACGATACCGAGCGCAGCCAGATCGGGGGGCATGAGAGAGCGATCGGCGCGCACGCGGTCCACCCACGCGTTCACGCCATCGACGAACGCCCCGATGATGGCCTTGCCACGCGGATGATAGTGCGCGAGTTCCACATCCATGTTGCCGCGATAGCGCATGAGTCGTGCCGACCGGTCGCGCGCGACCCACCGTCCACCGAGCGCCTCCGCCATCGTTCCCGTGGCCTGCCGGCGCCACAGTTCCAGCTGGAACAGCCGGTCGCGCGCGGCGCTGTACCCCTGGGCGAAGAAGAGGTCGTGTTCGTTCTGCGCCTCGATGTGCACGATGCCGGCGCTGTCGCGCGTAAGCGTGACCGGTGACTGCAACCCTTTGGTGCTGATTGGCTGGGCACCCACCACGCGGGGCAGGGAGAGCAGCGCGGCGGCGAGTACGCCGATCGTACGTGACATGAACATGCGGAACGGAGAGTCGGGGGACACGGAGGAACGCGCCACTCAGGCGCGCACGGACGGAGTCTCGAGGGCAGCGGCAAACTCGTGCACGATGTCGGCGGCCGAGCGGATGTCGTCGATCGCGTCCACGCTGCGCCCGGCCTGCCAGTAGTCGGCGTTGGCGCCATCCACACCGGAGCGCTTGAGTTGTCGCAGCGAACGCAATGCGTACCAGGTGCGCATCCAGTGCTTCGTCTTGCGCCCCTTGAACAGCAGACGCGAAAAAGGCCCCACCGTGGTACCGAGCCGCTCCACGTACGGCGTCCGCAGCACCGAGACCGGCACGCCGGTGAGTCGTTCGGTAAGCACCACGTCGGCGCTGGTCGCACGCACGATCGCCTCCTTGTAACGCCCATCGGAGTTGCACTCGTGCGTGGCAATGAATCGAGTGCCCAGTTGCACTCCCGCATAGCCCATGTCGAGCAGCGCACGGAACTGCGAGGGAGACCCCACGCCGCCAGCGGCGACCACCGGCAACTGCAGGTCGGCCAATTCCTCGAGCAGCGCCCGCGCATCGCGCGAACCCGTGTGCCCACCCGCTTCGCGATTCACCGCCACCAGCCCGTCCACCCCGCCGTCGCGCCCTTTCAGTGCCCACTTTTTCTCGGTGACGTCATGGTACACCACCCCGCCAGCCGCATGCACCCGGTCGCACACCCACCGCGGATTGCCGAGCGACGTGAGAAAGAAGCGCACCCCTTCCTCGAGTGCGATCTCTACCCAGCGTACCATGCGATTGTGATACGTCTTGCTGGAGGCCTCGATGAGGGCATTGAATCCGATGGGGGCGCCGCCACTCAGCGTGTTGATGTGCCGGAGCCCTTCACGGAAATCGTACTTGTGCACATAAGTGAGCGAGATGGGCTGAACGATGCCGAGCCCTCCCGCCTTGCTCACCGCCGCCACCAGTTCCGGATTGCTGCACGGGTACATGGGGCCACAGATGAGCGGGACGCTGATGCGGGCGTGGCGCGTGAGCGCGGTGTCCATGGTCACGACGTGGGCGGCGAGAGACGCCAGTGCACCGTGGCAACCGCCACGGTGTCTCCGCTGGTGTCAGTGATGGTGGCGTGCACGTCGTGGGTGAGACTCTCGGTCAGCCCGCGGATGACGGCCTCGGGCACCGGTGCGCGCGTTTCGCACACGAGCCGCCCACGGGCCTTCTTGCGGTATTCGATGGACAGCCCGGTTACGATGCCGCGCACCCTCGGCGGCAGTGCCGTCATCAGGGCCACCCCGCTCGTCATCTCGGCCAGGTTCACGAGGGCCACCGCATGTATCGAGGCCAGATGATTGCGCACCGCACGCCGGTCGGCGAGTTCCACGCGCGCGTACCCCGGCTCGACATGGGTGTACACCCCTCCCACGCTGCCGGTGTACGGTGCGGTGCGGCCCACCACCCAGCTGAACAGACGAGGGCCGAAGGGCAGGGGGCGCAGGCGTTGCCAATTGGCGAGCAACCGGGCACCGGGCGAGGGATTGGCGCGCGACACGGAAGGGATGGGCAGTGAGGAGGGTACGAGACGTGAAACGTTCACGGTCGCGGGCGCGCGGTCGAAGCGGCCGAAGGGCAGTCGGTTGAGGCTACCCCGTGGCGCACCAACCCGCCACCGTCGTTGGACGGACCGCGCGGAACCGGAGGGGGTGGGTCTCCGGTTCAACCATTGGGCGCGGGTCGCGCCGCATGGGTTGTTCCGACACCTCTACCGGTACGCGATGGTCCCCGCACATCTGGTCCTGCTTCCCACCATGACCACGGTCATCGCCGCGCGTGCGGTGGGATGGATATGACCATGCCCGTGTTCATTGCCGACACGGGACATACCGTGGGTCTGATCCTGCTTGCTGCGCAGCTGTGGCTGCTGCTCGTACTGCTGGGGCGGCTCATGCCAGGGTATTCGCGGCGTCCGCCCATCACCCCGCGCACGACGCCGCGGACGGACACCACCGTGACCGTGATGGTCACCACGCTCAACGAAGTCAACCGCGTGGGCCCGTGCCTCGAAGGGCTGATGCAGCAGCAGGCACCGCTGCTCGAGGTGCTGGTGATAGACAGTCGGTCTACCGACGGCACCCGCGAGCTGGTGGAAGCGGCGGCCGTACGTGATCCCCGTATCCGCCTGGTCACCGACGACCCGCTGCCCCCGGGGTGGGTCGGCAAGGTCTGGGCGCTCGAGAACGGGCTACGCCACGCGCAGGGGGACTGGGTGCTCGGCATCGATGCGGACACCGTGCCGGCGCCGGGCCTCGTGGGTGCCGTGATCGATGCGGTGGAACAGGACGGCTATGACGTGGCGAGCTTCTCCCCGCAGTTCCGCGACCAGACGCCCGCCGAGCGGTTCGTGCAGCCGGCCATGCTGTGCACGCTGGTGTACCGGTGCGGTGCGGCGGGAGCGACGCAGCCGCCGCCCGACCGCGTCCTCGCCAACGGCCAGTGCTTCATCGCGCGGCGGGATCTGTTGCTCGAGTACGGCGGGTATTCGTGCGCCCGCAATTCGTGGTGCGACGATGTGACGCTGGCGCGGCATCTGGCCGCCAACGGGGCGCGCGTGGGCTTCCTCGACGGTTCGAAGATCATTCAGGTGCGGTCGTACGCCTCACTCGCCGAGATGTGGCGCGAATGGGGCCGCAGCTTCGATCTCAAGGATGCCACGCCCATGTGGCGCCGCTGGCTCGACGTGGCGCTCGTGTGGGCCGTGCAGGGGCTGCCGTTGCCGGTGCTGCTCGTGATGGGAACGCTCATCGCTGCGGGTACGGTGAATCCGCTGTCGTCGCCAGACGCCATACTCTGGCGGGCGCTGCTGCTCGTGAACGGCTCGGCCCTGTTCATTCGCCTGTTCATGCTGTGGGCGCTGCGCGGCTGCTACGCGGAGCGGGGGCTCAGCTTCTGGTTTTCGTGGCTGGCCGATCTTGCGGCGTCATGGCGCCTCACGCTCAGCACTGCGCGCCGGCCGAAGGCGTGGCGAGGCCGCTCGTTCGAGAGCCTCGCTGCCTCCTGAGGGCGAGTCCCAGACTGGAGGCGCGGCGTCGACCGTGCTGCTGGTCGTGCCGGACGGCACGGGAAGGGGCCGTTTCGCATCGGCCGGATTGGGGAACCAGTCGTGGTGTTGTACGGTTTGTCGACCTACCGCACGAATCATGGTACACCCGGTAGTAGGGTGTCGTCCTCGCCCCCGAGTCTCATGAAGCTCATCGTAGCCGTTATCCGACCCGAGAAACTCGCCGATGTCAAACGTGCCCTGTTTCAGGTGGGGGTGACCGGCATGACCCTGTCGAGGGTCAGCGGCCACGGGGGCGAGCGCGATGTCGTTCAGCAATACCGGGGCGAATCGGTGGTGCTGGAATTCCACGAGAAGGTGCGCATCGAGATGGCCTGCTCGGAGGAGTACGTCGAGCGGACCATTCAGGCGATTTGCGATGGCGCCCGCACCGGCGACGTCGGCGACGGCAAGATCTTCGTGCTGCCCCTCGATCACACCGTCCGGATTCGCACCGGCGAGCGCGACAACGACGCGCTGACCGCCGTGAACGCCGACGAAGTGATGCGACAGACTCAACTGGAAATGCGCGTCCCGACGCGGGAGACCACCTGATGCCGCTGCTCTCGATGCTTCCGGTGCTGGCGGCCGCGCAGCCCGAGGCCCCCGCCATCTCGCCGGGCGATACGGCATGGGTGCTCATCAGCACGGCGCTCGTGTTGCTCATGGTACCCGGGCTCGCCTTTTTCTATGGCGGTCTGGTCCGTACCAAGAGCGCGCTCAACACCATGCTCATGAGTCTTGGCGCCCTTGGCGTCGTGACGGTGCAATGGGTGCTGTTCGGCTACAGTCTCGCGTTCGGTCCCGGGTCGTCGTGGATCGGCGGCTTCGAATGGGTGGGCTTCGCTGGCGTCACCGGCGCCCCCAACCCTACATACACGGCGCTGTTGCCGCACGTCCTGTTCGCCGCGTTCCAGGCGATGTTCGCGGGGATCACGGTGGCGTTGTTCTCGGGTGCGATCATCGATCGCATGCGCTTCGTGGCCTATCTGGCCTTTGGTGTGATCTGGACCACCATCATCTATGATCCGCTCGCCCACTGGGTGTGGGGCGACGGTGGCTGGTTGCGCAAACTCGGCGCGCTCGACTTTGCGGGCGGCACCGTTGTGCACATCTCCGCCGGCACCACGGCCGTCGTCCTCGCGCTCTTCCTCGGCCCCCGTCGCGACTTCAAGCGCATCCCGAACGTGCCGCACAATGTGCCCTTCGCGTTGCTGGGTGCCGGGCTGCTCTGGTTCGGGTGGTTCGGCTTCAACGCGGGCTCGGCGCTTGCCGCCGACGGGATCGCGGCCAACGCGCTCGTGACGACGCATACGGCCGCGGCCGCTGGCATGATCACCTGGCTCGTACTCGAGCTCTCCAAGGGGGGGCGCGCGACGGCCGTCGGCGCCGCCACCGGCGCCGTGGTCGGCCTGGTCGCGATTACGCCCGCGGCGGGGTTCGTGACCCCGCTGTCGGCGTTGCTCATGGGCGCGATCGCGGCGCCGTTCAGTTTCTTCGCACTGCACTATCGTCCCAAGACGCGCCTCGATGACACGCTCGACGTCTTCGCCTGTCACGGCGTGGCGGGCATCATGGGGGCGGTGCTCACCGGCGTGTTCGCGTCGAAGGCGGTGAACCCGGCCGGGGCCGATGGCCTGCTGCATGGCAACCCGGGGCTCGTGGGCGTGCAGGTGCTGGCCGTGGTGGCCACCGTCGCCTTCGCCGCCATCGCGAGCACCGCCATCCTGCTCGCACTGCAGGCCGTGATGGCATTGCGTGTGCCGGTCGAAGTGGAAGTGCAGGGTATCGACCTCGCCGAGCACGGCGAGGAGGCCTATCACGGCGGTGACCTTTCCGATCTCACCGGTCGCAAGACGGCGCTCGGCGACGCCGTGGTGATTTCGGCCACCGATCTCGCGCGCGTGCCGCGGGTGGCGTGAACCGAGGAGCATAGGGGAATTCGCACGCTCTCCGGGAACGAAACAAAAAGGGCCCGCTCGACGATCGAGCGGGCCCTTCGTGCAGCGTGCGCTGTGGCGTCTTACGACTCGAAGCCGCCCTGCTTCTGCTTCAGCCACGTCATCGGGATCACAAACAGCGGCGAAAGGAACAGGCCGAGCAGAATGTTGATCCAGGTGAGCGCCATGTAGTAGGCCGTCATCCCGAACGATGCCCAGATAGTGCCGAGGGTGCCGTGTGATTCCACTGTGAGTCTCCGGTGACGTTTTGTGGCGGCGCGCGCGTGGTGGCACGTTCGCCAGAACACGACAAGAGTAGTCGAGTCCGGTCGGGCAGGGTAGTGGGGCCACGCCGCGGCCGAGTGCCCGGGGCGTCGATCACGCTTCGGCCGGTGCCAACGGTTGACGCCACGGTGTTCCTCCCGCTTTTGTGCGGAATGGATCGGCTGCTCTCCGAGTTCCACGCCAACGACATTGCCCCGGGGGACCTGCTGCGCGCCGTCCTCGAGGTGGCGCTGCAGGGCACCCCGCAGCCGCTCGTGCTGGCGGTGTCGGGCGGTCGCGATTCCATGGCGCTGTTGTACGCCATGGCCCGGTGGGCCCCCTCGCGAGTGGCGGCCGTGGCTACCTTCGACCATGCCACCGGCGACTACGCCACCGAGGCCGCGAGTCTCGTGGCGGCGCAGGCGCGGCGGTTGGGGCTGACCGTCGTGC
>DCZC01000081.1 GCA_002331565.1 Gemmatimonas sp. UBA2094 | reverse complement strand
CGGCGCCCGTTGCCCCGGTGGCTACGGGGTGCGTCGGCGCGCGCCCCCGCCCATGCGTCGCCCCCCCCGCGCCGCGTAGAGCATCGTCTGCAGCCGCGTTACCACATCGCTGGTATTCGGCAGCTGGTTCATCATGACCACGATCACGAGCCCTTCGGCCGGATCGACCTTGTAATTGGAGCCGTAGGCACCGCCCCAGCCATACGTGCCCTTCGACGCCATGCCGGAGGCGCCATATCGCTCGACCGTTTCGAAGCCCAGTCCGAACCCGGTCGCCGGGCCGTAGATGGCCGGGATCTGATCGGTGGTCATGAGCGCGACGGTGTGCGGCGCCAGATAGCGCGTCCCGTTCCAGCTCCCGCCGTGCGCGATCATCTGCAGAAAGCGCGCGTAGTCGCGCGCCGTCGACACGAGCCCGGCGCCGCCGGCGAAGCTGACCCGCGGCCCGTCGACATAGTGACCCTGGCCACGCGCCCCGGTGTCAGCGCGGACCGTGCGCCGCTGCTCGCTGCGGTACACGGTAGCGAGACGCCCGCGGGCCTCCGGGGGGACGAAGAAGTACGTGTCGGTCATGCCCAGCGGCTGGGTAAGACGCGTCCGCAGAAAGCGATCGAGCGGAACGCCGGAGGCGCGCTCCACGATGCACCCCAACACGTCGGTGTTGTAGCCGTACACGAAGCGTTCGCCGGGCTGCGCGACAAACGGGAGGGTGCCGAGTGTGTCCATGCTGACGCACACCGGCTCCGTCTTGTTCGCGGTGTACCAGCCGAACCCGGCGGCCGGCCCGAGTCCCTTGGCCCGGTACCGCTCAGCGACGCGCGCGTCGGTGCCGTACGAGATGCCCGCCGTATGCGTGAGCAGGTCCTTGATCGTGATGGCCCGCTGTGCCGGCACCTCCACGTTCCCTGGTCCCGTAGCCGGCATCACCGTGGTCTTGGCGAAGGTCGGCATGAACGTCGACGCCGGCGTGGTGAGACCGAGCTTGCCCTCCTCCATCAGCATGAGCACCGCGGCGCTCGTGAGGGCCTTGGTTTGCGAGGCGATGCGGAACAGGGTGTTCGTGGTCATCGGCACGCGCGATTCCCGATCGCGCCACCCCACCGCCTTCTCGTATACCACGGCGTCGTCGCGCAGCACCAACGCCACGAGGCCGCCGATCTCCTCACGCTGCACCGCGTCTTCGAGCATCGAATCGATGCGGGCGAGGCGATCCACGGCGAAGCCGTGGCGGAGCGCGCGTGACGACGCTGGGGGCGAGGATTGCGCCTGCAAGGCCGCGACGCGGGCGCCGCCCGGCGCTGCCATCATCACGACGACGGCGCACAGCAGCGGCAGGTGCGATGAACGGATGGAGGAGGGCATGCCGGCGAAGCTACGCCGGGAACGGCCCGCAGCAAGCTGTCAGGAACTGCCCCCCCGGGACTGCAGTTCACCACCGGGCGCGGTTAGTTTCCGCCCCGGACCCTCAACCAGCCCCTTCCATGCCGTTCTTCAGCTATCCGGCCAACGCCGATTTCCTGCTGCCGATCATCAAGCTGCCCCTCCTGCTGATCTCGTCGATCTTCCAGGTGGTGTTGGCAGTTGGCCCGATCGGTCAGATCGCGATCGTCGCGGCGTTCATCGCCGCGTTCACGAAGAACGTGATGGGGCCGCACCGCCCGTAAGCGGCAGCCCGCTCAATGACGACGAGGCCCGCGGCGACGAGATGTCGCGCGGGCCTCGTGTCGTATCCGGGACGCCGAGCGTCAGCCGCCAGCGACGGCGTCGCGCGCAATGACGCCGAAGTCTTCCTGTCCGTGCCCCTGGGCGATGACCTCGTCCATCCGGGCGGCGATCGACGGCAGCGCGGCCAGCGGTCGGGCGCCGCAGGTTTCGAGCATGAGCCGGACATCCTTGCGCGCCATGACCAGTTCGAAGCTGGCCGCGAAATCCCCCTCGCTCATCTTCTTTCCGCGGTTCTGCAGCATGCTGCCGGGATTGAAGAATTCGAGCAGCTTGAGCGCATCGGGTGGACGGACGTCCGAGCCGTTGGCGATCGTGAACACATCGCTCACGAGTGCACCGAGGCCGATGATGAAGGCATTGCCCATCAACTTGTAGGCCGCGGCGAGATCGGGGCGTGCACCCCAATACACGACCTTCTGCGCCTGCTGCTCGAGCGCCGGCCGGACCTGTTCGAAGAGTGCCTGCGGACCGGCCACCATGATGATGCCCTGCGCCTGCCTCGCCGCGGCGGGCCCGATGAACACGGGGCAGTGAAGGTACCGCACACCCTCGGCCTCGAGCCGTGTCGCCCGCTCCGCGGTGAGCGCCGGCTGGGTCGTGGTATGGTCACAGATGATGGCGTCGGGCGCGAGACCGGGACGCAGCGCGGCGATGATCTCCTCCACCACGGCATCGTCCTTGAGCACGAGATGCACCCGGGTCGCACCGCGCACCGCGTCCGCTGGGGTGTCGGCCACGCTGGCGCCGAATGCGGTCAGCGCGTGCGCCTTCTCGCGGGTGCGATTCCACACGGTTACCGAGTCGCCACGTCCGAGCGCGGCCTCCGCGAAGCCGCTGCCCAGCAGCCCCGTTCCGAGATATGCAATGGCGGTCATGGCCGAAAGATAGCCACCGGGCTCGTTGCGCCGCAGAATATGCGAGCCCGGTTGCGCCACTCAGGCTTCCGCGCTTCGACCTTCCGCCCTCCACCCCATCCCCACATGCGCCGTTTCGCCACCCTCTCCCTGCTCCTGTTCGCCGCCGCCTGTCGCTCGTCCGGAGCTGGCGCCGGCACCGGTGCGGCCGCGACGCCCGCC
>DCZC01000068.1:1067-21960 GCA_002331565.1 Gemmatimonas sp. UBA2094 | reverse complement strand
TGCAGAATTTCGAAGTGACGCTCTTCAAAGATTTGAGGAATTACTTCACCTAACGTCTCGATTGCGCGGAGAACACCGCCTGGACGTCCACCCTCAATAAGGGCCTCGGTATATGAGGTGAGATATCGATGCAGAACATTAGTGCGCCCACTGAGTTCTGTATGTCCAAGCGCCTCGTGTAGTAAAACAAGATCTCCGGTTCGAAGGTGCTCGGCCTCAAGTACATCGGCAATCGACGCGCGAAGCGCGCGGACTACTAGCGGCGACATCCTACGAAGCGCAACTTCTCGAACCAAATTGTGAGTGATGACTAGAGCCGATTGGCTCGTTGATAAGCAGTTCGAGAGCTCGAGCTGTTCGATGGCACGAATCAGATCATGCAACGGAAATTCTAGAGCAAGTTTGACACGCTCGAGGTTCGCAAACGCCCCCAGCAGACTCGTNNNNACGAGCGGCGACAGCCTTCGGATCGCAGTTTCGCGAACGAGATTGTGTGTTATGATCAGTGACGTTTCAGTGGCGAGAAGACTTCCAGATATTTCGAGTTGCTCTATGGCGCCGACCAACTCGTGTACCGGAAGCTCAAGGACGACCTTTATTCGCTCAAGTGTCGCAAACGCCCCCAGCAGACTCGTGGCCTGCAGCGCCTGTTGCGCCTGCCCGTCCAGTCGGTCCAAGCGCTGATCGATCAGGCTGCTCAACGATGGCGGAACGCCGTCGGCATTGCCGGTCACGGCCCAATGCTCCAGCAGGGCCCGGAGCATCAGCGGATTGCCCTCGCAACCGCCGATGATCCACCGCTCGACGTCGTCGGCCACCACAAGGTTGTGCTCACCCGCCACGCCGCGGATCATTGCCGACAGCGCCGGGGCGTCGAGCGGCTCGAGCTTGCGGTAAGTCAGCGGCGTCGGCACCCGCGACGGACGCTCCTCCCGCACGGTGACAAAGCGTGACGTGAGCACGATGTACACCCGCATCTCGTTCACACGCTGTATCACGTCGGACAGCACCTCCCACGATGCATCGTCCAGCCAGTGCACGTCCTCCACGAGCAGGAAGATCGGGCGCTCGTCGGACACGGCCGCAAAGAGGTCCACCACCGCATGACGGATGCTCTGCGCGCGCATCGTACGGATCGCCAACTCGATGCGCTCCGCCGTCGTCAGATCGGCGGCCGGCTCGGGAGGCGACGACTCCTCCACCGTCGCGTCCGAGGGGGCGGGCTCCGGGCCGAGCAGCTTGCGCAGCACGGTGAGGCTCTCCGGCGCACATCCCATCGAGCCCGGCGCTTGTATCAGCTCAGGCAGCACCTCGATCAGCGCCCCGAGCGGACGCGCGTTGATACTCTCGCGGCACTCGATGACGAGATCGTGGTACCCTTCGAACTGCGCCACCTTGACCATCTCGGCCGTCAACCGCGATTTGCCCATCCCCGGCGGCGCGTGCACCAGCACCGCGCTGCCGTCATGCCACCGCGCCCGGCGGAGCGACATGGTCATCTCGCTCAGCTCTTGCTCGCGTCCCCCGAAAAATTTGTCGGTGACCAGCGCCACCGAGCGACGCCGCTGCGGCGTCTCCACGAACCGCTTCCGCAACAGCGTGACCGGGAGCCGGATGTCACCGGCCTCGGGACCCAGTTCCGCCAGATATCGGTCGAGAATCGCGATCGCCTCCGCCTTCGACCCGCTGAGCGCCGTGCATTCGGCGAGGGCGAGGGTGCCGTCCTCGTTCAGCGGATCGAGCTGCAGCAGCCATTGCGCTACCATCTGCGTCCCGTTCCAATCCGCCCGCTCGCGGCGCTGTCGCAATACGTCCACCAGCACCCGACGCACCGCACCGTGCATCACCTCGCGCGTGCGCTCGAGCCACTCCTGAAGCGCCGCCGTCGGCGGCGTGATGTCCGGCAGGAACGTGCCGTACGGCTCCGCCCCGCGCGTGACGTCGCGCTCGAAGCCGTCGACCGTCGGCGTCAGGGAAAAGGTGCGGCGGACCTGGGTGGCGTCGAGCTGCACCGTATCGCCGCGTAGCGCCGTGCGCACGCCGAGCGTGCGCAGCTTGTACAGCGCCTGCCGCAGATTCCCGCGCTGTCGCGCGTCGTCCTGATCGGGCCAGAACTCCTCCAGCAGCGTATCGCGGCGAACCCCCATCGATGGGGCATAGGCCAGACGTAACACCAACAGGAAGAGCAGGGCATTGTGCATGCCGAGGACCTGCTCACGCAGCACGATGCGCGCGGCGCCGAATGTCTGCAGCGTGAGCAGCAGCTCCTCGTCGGCGCTGTCTTCGGTGGCGTCCATCGGTGGCGGAGGGGTCACACGCAACTCGGGAATGACGGAGGCTGGGCGCATGGTCGGCCGGCGCAGGTGACAGTTGACCGGTCGTGGAACGGCGGGGAACTTCTCTCCACGGCGTCATCGCTCCGTCATCTCGACGTCCGCAGGAGCTCGGTTTCGGCTCCCGAACAATATGCAAGATGACAGGCCCGGCGCCGGCGCGTGAGAGCAGAAGCGGGCGGTACCCGCGAAGGGTACCGCCCGCGTGACAGCGCCAGACCGGCGTCCGCTGACTTACGCCAACTCGATGAGCGACTCGGTGGCGATACCGTCGGCTTCGGCCTGGAAATTCACCACCAGGCGGTGACGCAGCACCGACTTCGCGACGCTCTTCACGTCGGCGATGTCCGGCATGGCACGGCCATCCATCGCCGCGCGTGCCTTTGCCCCGAGCACCAGATATTGCGACGCGCGCGGGCCGGCGCCCCAGCTCACGTACTTCTTCACCCGGGCCGTCGCTTCCGGCGAGTCGGGACGCGTGCTGCGCACCAGCCCCACGGCGTATGACACGAGACTCGGCGGCGCGGGCAGACGGCGCACGAGCCGCTGGAGCCGGAGCAATTCTTCGCCGCCGAGCACCGGCCTGATGGTGCCCTGCGAGTCGCCGGTGGTGGAACGCACGATCTGCTCTTCCTCGTCGCGCGTCGGATACCCGATGTTCAACTCGAACATGAAGCGGTCGAGCTGCGCCTCGGGGAGCGGGTACGTGCCTTCCTGCTCCACCGGATTCTGCGTGGCGAGCACGAAGAAGGGACGGGGCAGTTCGTAGGTACGCCCGGCGACGGTGACGGTGCGCTCCTGCATTGCCTGCAGCAGAGCCGCCTGCGTCTTTGGCGGGGCGCGATTGATTTCATCGGCCAGCACCATATTGCCGAACACCGGTCCGGGGGCGAAACGGAACGCGCGCTTCCCCGTGCCCGGCTCTTCCTCCATGAGCTCGGTACCGGTGATGTCGCTCGGCATGAGGTCCGGCGTGAACTGCACCCGGGAAAACGTGAGATCGAGCGCCTGCGCGACCGTTTGGACGAGCAGCGTTTTCGCCAAGCCCGGGACGCCAACGAGCACGGCGTGGCCGCCGGCCAGCAGGGCGGTGACGAGGTCGTCGACCACATGATGCTGGCCCACGATGCGCTGCCCGATCTGCGCGGTGAGCTGTGTGCGCGCCTGCGCGAGGCGATCGAGCAGCGCGAGGTCGTTGGCGTCCGGTGCGGCGGTCTCGGAGGGCGAAGTCACGTGCGTGGGTTGAATGGTCGCGAGCAGGGCTACCGAAACACTAACGGACGCCGAGGGGCGTCCGTTGCATCCATTCCCGAAATGTACCGCGCGGGTGGTTCAGCGGAGCGCGAACTCGACGCGCTGCTGCACGGGATAGTTCGCGCTGTGGAGTTGCGCGACCAGGGTGTAGCGGCCCGGGGCAGGCGGCTGCCACCGCTCGTCGTACACGGCGCTGTCGCGGGCGTCGAGGAGGCGGTTCTGGATGCCCTGAGTAAAGAGGCGCCCCCTGCTCCAGCGCCACACCTCGCGGCCCTCGCTGTCGAGCACCGCGAAATCGTGCGTGCGCCCGTCGGGGAACAACAGCTCGACCCGCTTCGGCGAGTCGTTCGCCACCTCGATGGCGAAATGAACCGATCCCCTCGCGGTATCCACCATGACATGGGAGGTGACCCCCTTGTCGGCCCCGGCTTTCGGCCGGGCACTCGCCGTGGGACTCGGCGTGCGTGGGCCACACGCGAAGACGAGACCGGCAGCGGCGAGGAGTGGAACGGTGATGCGCCAAAGCATCAGTGAACGGGGCGAAATGTCGGGGGAGCGAAGCGACGACGTCAATCCGTGATGCCGCATGCGGTTGGACGTTCAGGCATCACATTTCCGTCTTCCGCCACGTTATTAACGACCGCTCTGGCTGTCAATAGCGAGTTTACGGGAAAATGGCATGCTAAGTGACAGTGGCGAATGGGCTTCGCGGAGTTCGGACCGGTACCGGTTTCTGTTCGGTTTCGGTCAAAAAGTTCGCTTGCGAAAAATTTCACAAGCGTCTAGGTTCACCCCACGAATGATGGTTTCCCCGCAAAAGCCGACCCGTGATTCCAAGCCACCGAGCGACGAGGTGTCGCCGTGGGCACTGGCTGGACTGGGGACGCAGTTCTTCGCGTCCATCCTGCTCTTCGTGTGGGTCGGCAACTGGCTCGATCGCCGATTCGACAGCGCACCGCTCTTTCTGTTGGGCGGCGTGTTGCTGGGCGGTGGAGGCACGTTCTACCTGAGTTACCGGCAGCTCACGAAGCCGCGGGACTCGAACCGGCACGATCGCGACTCGACTCCAAACACATGACGGGAAACGCCATGCCGAGGGAATCGGTTGATTCGATGTCGGGGATGTTGAAGGGACTGCTCGGCTTCACCGCTGCGCAGGTGGCAATCGTGCTCGGTGCCTTTCTGGTAATGCAGCGGTTCGTCTGGACCGAGGCCGTTGCGGTCGATGCGGTGCGCGCGAGTGCCTGGCTCGCGTTCATCGTGCAGAGCTTCACGTTCCTCATTGCGCGGCTGGTCGCGCGGCAGAACGTGATCGCGGGATGGGGGCTTGGCGTGCTGCTGCGGTTCGCCTCCGTCGCGTTCTGGGCGTTGCTCGGGATCAAGGCGCTGGGGTTGGTGTCCGGTCCGGCCCTGATCTCGCTGGTGGTGTTCTACTTCCTCTCGACACTCGTCGAGCCGCTCTTTCTGAACTGAAACTCTCCGGATGCAGCAGATGCTCCGTTCGCTGTCGCGTTTCGCCTGTGTTGCCATGCTCGCCCTCGCGCCGCTTGCCGTCGGGGCGCAGGAGCATGATGCCGCTGCCACCGAGCACGCCGCGCCTGCCGCGTCGGACAAGCCGGTGGACTTCATCACGCCGCACATCACCGACAGTCGGCACCTCGAGATCCCGGCGCTCAATTCGCACCTCGCGGCCGAGATCGAGCTGCCGGCGTTCGCGCCGATTCACATCGGCGGACTGACGCTCGACCTGTCGCCCACGAAGCATGTGGTGTTCATGCTCCTGGCGGCAGTGATCGTGTCGCTGGTGCTGATCACCGCAGGCAACGCGTCGAAGAAGCAGCACGCGACGATGGGCCGTTCGAAGGGCTTCGCGGGCGCCATCGAGGCGATGGCGCTGTACCTCCGCAACGAAGTGGTGCTGCCGAACGTGGGCCACCACGGCGAGGGCTTCGTGCCGTTCGCGCTCACGCTCTTCTTCTTCATCCTCGTCTGCAACCTCCTCGGCATGCTGCCGTGGGGCGCTACGGCCACGGGCAACATCTCGGTGACGGCGATGCTCGCCATCATCACGGCCATCGTGGTCGAGACGGCGGGGCTCCGGGCCAATGGCCTGGGCTACCTCAACACCATCTTCTACTGGAACAAGGGTCTGCCCTTCGTCATGCGCGTCGTGATGTTCTTCGTCATGACGCCGGTCGAAATCGTTGGCAAGATCTCGAAGCCGTTCGCGCTCACGATCCGTCTGTTCGCCAACATGACGGCCGGTCACATCGTGCTGCTCGCGCTCATCGGCCTCATCTTCGCATTCAAGAACTGGCTCATCACGCCGGTGCCGGTGTTGATGGCCACGGCGATCAACATGCTCGAGCTGTTCGTCGCCTTCCTGCAGGCGTTCATCTTCACGCTCCTCGCGTCGGTGTTCATCGGGCAAATCCGGGAAGCGCACCACTAAGAGGCAGTCTGCGTTTCCAGTAAGTAGTGCACAGTCCAACGCCCTGCTCCCGGGCTGCGGACTGCGTAGCCGGTCGAGCGATCGGTGATACCCGTTGGGCCTCGCGGCTCGCTGACGGGACATGCGGACCCGAGTGTCCGTCGGGAGTGCGGTAACCACACGACTTTCTTCTTGGAGCTATACGATGGAAATCATGGGTCTCCTCCAGGCCGCCGCTCCGGTGGTGCAGGATCCGAAGGGTATGGCGATGATCGGTGCCGGCATTGCGGCCGGCGGCGCGGTGATCGGTGCCGGCATGGGCATCGGCCGCATCGGCGGTTCGGCCGTGGAAGGCATGGCGCGTCAGCCCGAAGCCGCTGGCAAGATCCAGACGGCCGCCCTCATCCTGGCCGCCCTCATCGAAGGCGCCGCGCTGTTCGGCGTCGTGATCGGCTTCCAGATCCAGGGCAAGATCACGTTCTGATCTGTTCGCGCGCGGGGCGTCCAGCCGGGCGCCCCGCCGCACACTCTTTCTTCGTGGACTCATCCATGTTCGCTCTTTCCGCCCGCCGTTTCGGCGCGCTTGCCACTGCTCTGATGCTCGCCGCCACGCCCGCCATGGCGTCCGAGGCCGCCGAAGGTGCCCCGGTCGACCTGCTCGCGCCGTCGACCGGCGTGATGGCGTGGACGCTGATCATCTTCCTGCTGTTGCTCTTCGTGCTCTCCAAGTTCGCCTTCAAGCCGCTCTTCGCCGCCGTCGAGGCGCGCGAGAAGGCGCTGGAAGACGCGATCGAAGGCGCGAAGCGCGATCGGGCCGAAACCGAAGCCGCGTTGGTGCAGCAGCGCGCGCAGCTCGAGGCCGCGCGCTCCGAAGCGCAGCAGATCATCGCCGAGAGCCGCGCCACGGCCGAGAAGATGCGCGGCGATCTGCTCGCCCAGACCAAGCAGCAGCAGGAAGAGATGATCGAGCAGGCCCGTCGCGCCATCGAAGGCGAGAAGGCGGCCGCCATCGCCGACCTGCGCAAGGAAGCCGTCGATCTCGCGATCGCCGGTGCCTCACGCGTGATCGAGCAGAACCTCGACTCGGCGGGTAACCGCAAGATCGTCGAAAGCTTCCTCGCGTCGCTCGACAGCAAGGCGGGTCGCTGATGCCCGCCGGCGTGCAGGGCGAATCCGTCGCCCGCAACTACGCCGAGGCGCTGTTGGTGCTGGCCCGCAAGGCAAACGACGCCGCGGGCTGGGGCACCATGCTCCGCGAAGTCGCCAACGCCATTGCGGCCGACGCGACCCTGGCGGGCTTCCTCGAGTCGCCGCGTATCTCGGGCGACGCAAAGTCGGGCGTGCTGAGCAAGGCGTTCGGTGATCGTGTGCCGCGGCTGTTCCTCCGTTTCCTGCAGCAGCTGGTGAAGAACCGTCGCCAGACGCTCATCCCGGCCATCGCCAACGAGTACGACACGCTGCTCGACGCCTCCGAAGGCATCGTGCACGCCAAGGTCACGCTCGCGCGGGCGACGGCAGACGAGGAAACGGCGATGATCGCCGACCGCCTTTCGAAGGTGGTGGGCAAGAAGGTGGTGCCGCACGTCTCCATCGATCCCACCATCATTGGTGGCGTCGTGGTGCGCATGGGCGACACCGTGATGGACGGCTCGGTGCGTCGCAAGCTGTCGAAGCTGCGTACGCGCATGGGTGCCGGGCGCGCCTGATTCCGGCGGCTGCACGCGCCGTTTCACGTGACACTATCTGACGGGGAGGATCTCACCAGGGCGTGAGGACCTCCCCGTCGTTCGTTCCCTCCCTTTCCGGTGAATCGCGGCATGCGAGCGTCTCTCCCGCGCACGCTGTTGGCATCCGCCGCCCTCGCCGCTGCGCTGGGCGCCCCTGGCGACACGATCGTCGCGCAGCCCGCCGGGCTCCCCAATCAGGGGCCCGAGGCGCCGCGTGTTCCGAAAACGCCGGCGACCACGCCTCCCTCGGGTACGACCACCGGCTACTGGCAGCAGCGCGCCGACTACCAGATCGTCGCCCAACTCGACGAGGCCCGCGGACTGGTCGACGCGCGGGGCACGCTGCGGTACACCAACGCGAGCCCCGATACGTTGCGGGAGCTCTGGCTTCATCAGCATCTCAATGCCTTTCGCCCCGGTTCGCGCTGGAGCGCCGACGATGACGCCAAGGGGCGCGAGCGCTTCCAGGCATTGAAGGATCCCGACTACGGTTTCGAGCGCTTCACCAGCGCGCCGCGTGTGGAGGGCAGGGCGCTGCGCTACAGCTACCCGCTCGCACCGGACAGTACGGTGGTACGCGTCGAGCTGCCCCGGCCCCTCCCGCCCGCACAGCAGGTGGAGATGCAACTTGCCTGGGTGGCGAGGCCAAGCACCGTGCTCCGACGCCAGGGGCGCCGCGGAAGACACTTCGACTTCGCGCAGTGGTTTCCCAAGGTGGCGGTGTACGATCGCCACGGTTGGAAGCCCAACGCGTTCGTGGCGCAGGGAGAACTGCACGGAGAATTCGGCACGTTCGATGTGACCTTCGTGTTGCCTGCCGACCAGGTGATCGCCGCCACGGGCGTGCCGGTGAGCGGAGACCCGGGATGGGAGCGCGTGCGGGTGCCCGGCAGCGCGATGCCCTGGTATGCCCGTCGGGCCTATGCATCCGTTGCACTCCCACAGCCGCCGCGTGCCGGCCGGCCGGCAGGCTTTCGGACCGTCCGCTTCGTCGCCCGGGATGTGCACCACTTCGGGTGGAGCGTCTCCCCCGACTACCGGTACGAGGGCGACCAGTGGGTTCGCCCGCGGACGGGGCGTCCTGGCTGGGATACCGTGGCGCTGCATGTGCTGCACGAGCGGTGGACACCCGGCCGCACCCTCGCCGATCTGCGTCACGCACTTAGCTGGCTGGAGTCCATTTACGGTCCCTACGCCTGGCCCCAGCTCACGATCGCCGAGCGACTCGAAGGCAGCGGCACCGAGTTCCCCATGCTCGTGATGAATGGCGAGGAGGATCGGTCGCTCGTAGTGCACGAGGCGGGGCACCAGTTCACCTACGGCCTGCTGGCCAACAACGAATGGCAGAGCGCGTGGATGGACGAGGGTTTCACCACCTATCAGGAGCTCTGGTCGCGCGGCGAAGCGCGCGTGCCGCTGGCGGCAGAACGTGCTGCCCGGCAATGGCACGACGTGGTGAGCATTCCCGACAGCACGGTGCGTCGACGCGTGCGAGCCGTCGAGGCCTTCACCGCCACCGTCGAGGACGGCACCCGCCTGCGTGGCGCCCCGCCGCTGGGGTTGCGGTCGGATCTCTTCGCGTCGAAGGATGACTACGATGCGATGGTATACGACCGGGCGGCCGGCATGTATGCGGCGCTGCACGACGTGATGGGTGACGAGCCGTTTCGCACCTTGCTGCGCACGTACTACGGGCGGTGGAGCTTCCGGCACGTCGACCGTTGGGCCATGCAGAAGACGGCTGAGGGGGTGACTGGCACCCGGTTGGGCTGGTTCTTCGATCAGTGGATCGACAGCACCGGCACCATCGACTACCTGCTCGAGCGTCCCACCGTGTCGCGCGCCGGAGACGACAGTACCGCGACGCGGCCGAGGCCGTGGGTGGTGACGGTGCAGTTACAGCGTCGCGGCGTGTATCGTCATCCCATGCCGGTCGGTGTTCGCACCGCGTCGGGGTGGACGGTGGTACGGGCAGAACCGTTGCCGGACCGGCAGACGGTGCGCATCGTGCTTGCGGAGCCGCCGATGGACGTGTGGCTCGATCCCTTCGGGACCGTCGAAAGTCGCACCACCGCGCAGTCGCGTTTCGTGTTGCCGTGAGCGGCTCCGTTGAGCCGAGCCCCTGTCACACCCCAGCCTCCGAGGAGTTGCGAATGAGCGGTCGAGTGGACGTGCGCCATGTGCCGAAGCCGTGGGGACACGAAACGATCTGGGCGCATACCGACCGCTACGTGGGCAAGATCCTGCATATCAAGGCCGGGCAGGCGCTCTCGGTGCAGTACCACGAGCGCAAGGACGAGACGGTGTATCTCCTGCGCGGCGACATGAAGTACTGGGTACAGTTGCCCGGCGATACCGAACTGCGTGATCAGGCGTTGTCCGTGGGACAGGCGTTTCGCATCACGCCGGGCACGATCCACTACATGGAAGCGGTTACCGATTGCGACGTCCTGGAGGCCAGCACCCCGGAACTCGACGACGTGGTGCGCATCAAGGACCGGTACGGCCGCGAGGGGACGAGCGCGCCCTGACCGGGATCGCGACGCCCGCGCCGCGTGCCGGGGCGGGCGCTGCAAAGTCGAGACGGCGATGCCCTTCCCACGGGGTGTCGCCGTTCTGCATCTTGGGAGGCTCCTCTCGCGCACGCCCTCCGCCAGACGCCGCCGTTTCGCGCGATCGCTCGTCGATACCCCCACATTCCGCCGCCATGAAAGTCATCATCCCGCTCGCGGGCAAAGGTACGCGACTGCGTCCGCACACCCACGTGGTGCCGAAGCCGATGCTCAAGGTGGCAGGCCGACCGGTGATGAGCTACGTGATGGACGATGTGCTGCAACTCGGCAACGTCGAACAGGTCATCTACATCACGGGGCACCTGAAGGAGAAGGTGGAGGCGTTCGCCGCCAAGGCGTTCGACGTGCCCTCGCTCTTCATCGAACAGGATGTGCAGGACGGCACCGCGGGTGCGGTCGCGCGCGCATCGGACTATATCGACGCGCCGGTGCTCATCATCTTCGTCGACACGATCTTCGATGCCGACCTCAGCCTGCTGAAGGACAGCGCCGACGATGGCATCATCTGGACGAAGGAAGTGGAGGACTACCAGCACTTCGGCGTGGTGGTAACCGATGCGCACGGGCACATGACGCGCATCGTGGAGAAGCCGAAGGAGCCGATCAGCAAGCGCGCAAACATCGGACTGTTCTACATCCGCAACTGGCCCCTGCTCAAGGAAGCGGTTGCTCACGTGCTCACCACCACCCCGAACAAGGGGGAGTGGTATCTCACGGATGCCTTCCAGTACATGATCGACAAGGGCGCGAAGATCCGCGTGGCCGATGTCGATGGGTGGTACGATGCGGGGCAATTGGAGACGCTGCTCGACACCAATCGCGTGATGTTGGAGAAGGGCCGCGCCCGGCGTCCTGCCACGCTTGGTGACGGCGCGACGATCATCGATCCCGTGTACATTGAAGAAGGGTGCACGATCGAGCACGCCACGGTGGGCCCCAACGTCACCCTCGGCAAGGGGTGCATCGTGCGGCAGAGCACCGTGCGGGACACGATCGCGGGGGAGCATGCGGTCATCACCAACGCCACCCTGCGCGACTGTTTCCTGGGCGACCGCGTGAAGGTGGAAGGCGTGGCGGGGAGCCTCAACATCGGCGACGACTCTGAAATTCGAGGTGAAGGATGAGTGACGTGCGTTCTTCGGTGTCCCGTCGTGATCTGCTGGCCGGTGCCGCAGCGGCGGCGGCGGCCGCGGTGGCCGGTACGCCGGCCCGGTTGCTCGCCAGTACGAACGACTGGCGGGTGGACCTCACGGCCCCGGTCTGGAGCGGTGAAGGCTCGGTGCTCGGCATGCCGTTCGAGAAGCACGCGACCGTACGCGTGGCAATCGTGGGGACGGGGCTGCGCGGGCGCAGCGTCCTGAGCGAACTGCTCGCCATCGAGGGCGTGGAGATCACGGCAGTCGCCGACATCGTGCCGGAGAAAGCGCAGAAGGCGGTGGACATGTGCACCAAGGCCGGACGCAAGGCGCCGGTCGTGTTCACCAACGGTGAGCGTGATTTCGAGCGGCTGGTGCAGCGCAGCGACATCGATTTCGTGTATACCGCTACGCCGTGGCCGTTCCACACGCCGGTCATGCTTGCCGCAATGAAGGCCGGCAAGCATTGCGGCAGCGAAGTGCCCATCGCGCTCACGCTCGACCAGGCGTGGGCGTTGGTGGAGACGTCGGAAAAGACGCGCCGCCACTGCCTCATGATGGAGAACTGCTGCTACGGCAACAGCGAGCTCACCGTGCTGCGCATGGTGCGCGAGGGGGTATTCGGCACACTGTTGCACGCCGAAGCCGCGTACAATCACGACCTGCGGGCGATTCTGTTCGAGAATCGCGACGAGGGGCTGTGGCGTCGCTTCCCGCACACGGAGCACGACACGAACCTGTATCCCACCCACGGACTCGGCCCGGTGGCGCAGTATCTGGGCATCCATCGTGGCGACCGGTTCGAGCACATCGTCTCGATGTCCTCGCCCGAAGCCGGCCTCACCGAGTGGCGCGAGCAGCACGAGCCCAAGGACAGCCCCAAGTGGAAGGAGACGTACAAGGCGGGCGACGTGAACACCTCGCTCATCAAGACGGCGAAGGGGCGTACGATCCTGCTGCAGCACAACGTCACCAGTCCGCGGCCGTACTCGCGGCTGAACAATCTCCAGGGGTCGAAGGCGGTGTTCAACGACTATCCGCCGCGGCTGTACATAGATGGCGCGGCCGGCGGCGAGAAGTGGACGCCTCTCGGCGAGTTCAAGAGCAAGTACGAGCATCCGCTGTGGACGGCGGTCGGTGATCTCGCGCGCAAGAACGGCGGACACGGTGGCATGGATTTCATCATGGCGTATCGCCTCGTGCAGTGCATGCGCGAAGGGCTGGCGCCCGACTTCGACGTGTACGATGCGGCGGCGTGGAGTGTGCCGTACGCGTTGTGCGAGCAGTCGGTGCGCAAGGGGAGCACTCCGGTGAAGTTCCCCGACTTCACACGGGGGGCATGGCGCACGAGCACGGCGCCGCAAGGCCCCGCCATCGTGGCCGGCTGACCTCGCGTTCGCCAGCCGGTCACGGTACGGCGCATGATTCGTACGGCGGTCATCATGGCTCGAGGGCTGGGCACGCGCATGCGGCGGGCCGACGACTCGGCCGCGCTCGATGCGTCGCAGGCCGCCGCGGCCGAAACCGGCGTGAAGGGGATGATTCCCATCCGCCGGCCGTTCCTCGAGTACGTGATCTCCGCGCTGGCCGATGCCGGCATTACCGACGTCGTGCTGGTGATCGGGCCCGAACACGACGCGATTCGTCAGCATTTCGTTCATGACGCGCCGCCCGTGCGCACACGTGTGCGCTTTGCCGTGCAGGAGGCCCCGATCGGCACCGCCAACGCCGTCACGAGCGCGGCCGACGTGATCGGTGATGCGCCGTTCCTCGTGCTCAACGCCGACAACTACTATCCGGTGGAGTCGTTCCGCCTGTTGGCGGCCGACGAGACCGCGGGGGTGGTGGCGTTCGATCGCGATGCGCTCGTGACCGAGGGAAACATCGACGCCGAACGGGTGCGCTCGTTCGCTGTGCTCACCGTCGGTAACCATGGGCTGCTCGCGGGAATCATCGAGAAGCCGGGTCCCGCCCTCGACCTGTCGAGCGAGGCTGCGCGGTGGGTTGGGATGAACTTGTGGGCGGTCACGCCCGCGGTGGTGAGCGCCTGTCGCCGGGTGCCGATGTCGACGCGCGGCGAGTTCGAACTGCCCGAGGCGGTGGCCATGGCCGTTCGCGAGGGGGTGCCCGTGCGTGTCGTGCGCCTGTCGGCGCCAGTGCTGGATCTGTCGCGACGCAGTGACATCGCGAGCGTGGTAGCCCATCTCGGTGCCATCGAGCCGCGGCCATGAGTCCGGCGCCGTGAGCGAACTCTTCGTGCGACACGCTCTGGAGGCGGCGGCGTTCTCGCCCGTCGCGGCCGACGCGTACCGGTCGCTGTTGCGCGACGCGCACGAGGCGCTCGACCTGGCCGACGTGCCATCGACCGACCGCCGGGTGTGGATCGTGCCTGGGCGCATCGAAGTACTTGGCAAGCACGTGGATTATGCCGGCGGGCGGTCGCTGCTGTGCACCGTGGAGCGCGGCATCGTGATCGTGGCCCGCAAGCGGAACGATCGCACGGTGGTGCTGCGCGACGCACGGCGGCGGGAGGCGATCTCGCTGGCGCTCGATTCGACCACCCGCGGTTCCGTGCCGTGGGCGATCTATCCGCGCACCGTGGTGAACCGGTTGCGACGCAACTTCGGCGATCGCATGGCGGGCGCCGATCTGGCGCTCGCGAGCAACCTGCCACCGGCCGCGGGCGTGTCGAGTTCGAGCGCGCTCACCGTGGGACTCACACTGGCGTTCGCGGCCCTGTTCGATCTGCCGTCGGATGCGCTGTGGCAGCAGGCCCTGCCCGACCGGACCGCGCTCGCGGGCTACGCGGGCGCGCTCGAGAACGGCATGGATTACGGCGTGCTCGGTGGTGACCGAGGGGTCGGCACCATGGGCGGTGCACAGGACCAAACGGCGATCCTCTGCAGCGCGCCGGGACGGCTCGAAATGTTCTCGTGGGCGCCCGTGTGTTTCGAACGCTCGGTGGCATGGCCGTCCACGCACACGTTCGTGGTGGGGGTGAGCGGCGTGGTCGCGGCCAAGACGGGCGCTGCCAAGGAGCGCTACAACCGTGCGGCGCGCACGGCGCACCATCTGGTGCAGGCGTGGAACGCCACCGGCGGTGTGCCGGTACATACGCTGCGTGATGCGTTTTTCGCCGCCGCCGGCGAGAATCCGCTGGACGAGGTGCCGTCGGCCCTCATGGCGGCGGCACAAGCGGCCGCCACGGCGGAGTTCTCCGCGGGTCACCTGGTGGCGCGACTCGGCCAGTTCTTCGACGAAACATTCGTCATCGTGCCACGTGCAGCAGACGCGCTCGATCGGGCCGATCTGACGGAGTTCGGCCGGCTCGTGGACAAGTCGCAGGCCGGCGCCGAGCGCGCGCTGGAAAATCAGATCGCCGAAACCGTGCACCTGCAGCGATACGCGCGTGAACTCGGTGCAACGGCGGCGAGTGCGTTCGGGGCCGGATTCGGCGGCGCCGTGTGGGCGATGGTGCCGACCGCCGACGCCGAGCGATTTGCCACGCGCTGGCGCGACAAGTATCTGCGTGTGCATCACGGCGCAGCGCACCGGGCGCTGTTCTTTCAGACGGGGCCGAGCATGCCGGTGTTCGAAGTGGTCTGACGGGGAATTGCGGTTGGGCGTCGAACATCGGTACGTGCGACGTACTGCCGTCTGCCGTTCGACGCCCACGCCTCAGTTGGGTCATGCCCCCACCGCCACCTGCCGTCGCTACGCCGTCGCGGTACATTCACCCTATGCGTCGCCCCCCGCAGCAACTGGTGGCTCATCACCATCGCGGCACCGGTATGCGCTTCGCCGCCCTGCGCGCTGCCGGGCCGGGGGCCTGGGCCGCGTTTCTGGCGGTGCTCGGTCCCGGCCTGCTCGCGGGGCTCTCCGACGACGATCCCGCCGGCATCACCACCTATTCGATCCTCGGCACGGAGCACGGATACCGGCTCCTCTGGATCATCCCGGCCTCCACAATCCTGCTGGTGCAGTTCCATCTCGTGGCCGTGCGGCTCGGCGCCGTCACCGGAAAGGGCTTCGTGGCCCTGGTGCGGAGTCGCTGGGGGCGTGGCTGGGGCTACGTGGCTGTTCTCGGACTGCTTTTTGCGAACTTCGGAACGATCTGCGCCGAGTATGCTGGTATTTCGGCGGCCGGATCGCTGGTGGGCCTCCCCGCGTGGGTCAGTGCGCCGCTGGCTGGAGCGCTGATCGCCGTGACGGTGGTGATGGGCTCGTTCCATCGGGTCGAACGCATCCTGCTGGTGGTCTCGTCTACACTCGCGCTGTACATCGTCGATGGGGTGCTGGCGGGGCCGGACTGGCAGGCGGTGGCGAGTGGCGCCGTGGTTCCCCGCCTGCCGCTCGATACGGCCGGATGGGTGGCCATCGCGGCAGCGCTCGGGACCACGCTCGCGCCGTGGGGGCTGGCGTTCATCCAATCGTATGCCGTGGACAAGAAGATCACGGTGGGTACGCTCCGGTGGGCGCGCGTTGACGTCGTGATCGGTTCGGTGCTCACCGGGGTCATAGGGCTGGCGATTGCCGTGGCCTGCGCAGCGACGCTGCACAGCTCGAACGCGCACGTGGAGACGGCGGCTGACGCGGCCGTGGCCCTGCGCCCGCTCGCCGGCGCGTTCGCCACCATGCTGTTCGGGGCGGCGCTGCTCGGTGCTTCGCTGCTGGCCGCCGCTATCGTGCCTATCGCGACGGCGTATTCGATCGCCGAGAGCGTGAACGAGCCAGCCTCGCTGAGTCTCGATGGGCACCGCTTCCAGTGGTTCTACGCCGCCTTCGTCGGTCTCACCGTCGCAGCCGTGAGCATCGTGGCGCTGCCTGGGCTGCCGCTCATTCCGCTCATCTACGCCAGTCAGGTGGTGAACGCCATGGTGCTGCCGTTGCACCTCGTCGCACTCGTGCTGCTCGCGGCCGACCCCCGCGTCGTCGGGGACGCAATACCGCCCCGGTGGGCCCGCGTCAGTGGCTGGGTGAGCGTGGCGCTCGTGGTCGCCTGCATCGCCGCGCTCGTGATGGCGACGCGGTAATTCTCGCCGTCACGGCGACTACGCCGCCGAGACTACGACGCGGCGTGTATGGCGTGGTGCGCCGATCAGCAGCAGCGCGAGCCGGTGGCCTTGTAGCGTGCCGTGAGGCGTTCGCGTTCGAACGTGCGCGGGTCGAGCGGGGTGCACTGCGGATAGTGCTCCCGCATGTGCGCGAGATACCGATCGTAGTCGGGGACACCGATCATGCGGCGCACGACGGCCGCTGCGCGCTGTAGTGCAGCGAGCCATCCCGGCGCCGGCGCAGCATGCCGCGACCGGTCGGCGGTCACCATGGGCGGTTTGTCGGTGGAAGGCATCATTTGACAAATATGGTGGAGGCGAGCAACGCGGGCCCATACCCCTGCGCGCGTCTCCGAGGGACCGCGCGAAAGGGGTATGGGCCCGCGCCGGCTAAACCGGACGGACCAGCATGCGCTGTTACGCGCCCGTCAACTGCGTCCGGACGTACGGCGCTTCGCTCGTCGTCGCCGCCTTGCTGCCGCTCGTCACGCCGATCCACTCCCTGATCGACGCCCCGAGGATCACCACCACCGACACCAGGAAGAAGGCCGCCACACCGGCATCGAGGTTGTCGTTGAAGATCATGCGCTGCGCCGCTTCAAGGCTCTTGATGTTCGCCGGCAGCGTGCCACTCGCGATCTGCGTCTTGATCATCGCGGCGTGCGAAAGGAACCCGAGCTTCGGATCGCTGGAGAAGATCTTGGTGAGCCCCGCCGTCATCGTCACGATGACGAGCCACGTCATGGGGATGAGCGTGACAAAGGCGTATCGCGCCTTGCCCATCTTGATGATCACCGTGGTGCCCACGCACAACGCGACCGTCGCCAGGAGCTGGTTCGATATGCCGAAGAGCGGCCAGAGTGAATTGATGCCGCCGAGCGGATCGGTGACGCCCTGATACAGGAAGTAGCCCCACATGCACACGAACAGGGCGCTGGCGAAGATGCCGGCGGGGTAGCTCGAAACCTTGCCGAGCGGCTTCCACACGTTGCCCAGCATGTCCTGCAGCATGAAGCGGCCCACGCGGGTGCCCGCATCGAGCGTCGTGAGAATGAACAACGCTTCGAACATGATGGCGAAGTGGTACCACAGGGCCATCGTGCTTTCGCCACCGAGCGCCTGCGAGAACAGGTGCGCCATCCCCACGGCGAGGCTCGGCGCGCCACCGGTGCGCGACAGCAGCGAATTCTCACCGACGGCCTTGGCAAGCGCCTCGAGTTCCATGGCCGTGATCGGCTTGAACAGCGCCCAGTTGTTGATGGCCTCGGCGGCCGAAACCGCCGTGGTACCGATCACGCTGGCCGGCGAGTTGATCGCGAAGTACACGCCCGGCGTGAGCACGCAGGCGGCGATGAGTGCCATCGTGGCGACCAGCGACTCGGTGAGCATCGAGCCGTAGCCAATGAGGCGCGCGTCCGATTCCCGCTTGAGAATCTTGGGCGTGGTCCCGCTGGAGATGAGTGCGTGGAAGCCGGAGATCGCGCCGCAGGCGATGGTGACGAAGACGAACGGGAAGAGTTTGCCAGCGAACACCGGGCCCGTACCGTCGATGAACTTGGTGACGCCCGGCATTTCCAGCGGCGGCAGCACCCACAGGATGCCGATGGCCAGCGCCACCACCACACCCACCTTCACGAAGGCCGACAGGTAGTCACGCGGGGCGAGCAGCAGCCACACCGGGAGCACCGAGGCGGCGAAGCCGTACGCCATGATGGCGAGAGACAGCGTGGTGCCGTCGAGCGTGAATACCGGCGCCCACGTGGGCGACTCCGAGACCCACTGGCCGGCCCACAGCGAGACACCGAGCAGCACGAGGCCGATGGCCGTGGTCTCCAGTACCGCGCCCGGCCGCACGTAGCGCATGTACAACCCCATCAGCAGCGCGATGGGGATGGTGAGGCCGATCGTCACGGTGCCCCAGGGGCTGTCGCGCAATGCGTTGACCACCACCAGCGCGAGCACCGAGATGAGAATGATCATGATGCCCAGGACGGCGATCAGCGCCGTCGTCCCGGCGACCGTTCCGATCTCCTCCTTGGCCATCTGCCCGAGTGACTTGCCATTGCGCCGCACCGAAGCGGCCAGGATGACGAAGTCCTGCACCGCGCCGCCGAGCACGACGCCGACCAGGATCCAGAGGATGCCCGGCAGAAAGCCGAACTGGGCCGCGAGCGTGGGGCCGACGAGTGGACCCGGGCCGGCGATGGCGGCGAAGTGGTGCCCGAAGACCACCCACTTGTTGGTGGGGACGAAATCGCGGCCGTCGTCGAGACGTTCGGCCGGCGTGGCCCGGGTCTCGTCGAGGGCGAAGATGTCGTGGGAGATGATGCGGCTGTAGAAGCGATAGCCGATCAGGTAGGTGCAGACCGCGGCCGTAATGATCCAGGCAGCACTGATCTGCTCGCCGCGGTTGATGGCCACGTAGGCCAGGGCGCCCGCGCCAAGTGCGGCAACGGCAAGCCAGGGGAGGACTTTCAGCAGTCGAGACACGTGGGATGGGTGAGGTGGGAGCCGACGTGCCCATATGCAGCGCGGGGCGGTGGGTTGTCAATGAACGCGCATCCCGGTGGGGGCGTTGTCGAGGTTGGGAGGCGCCCGGACCCGGTATTCCTCTCCGTATGGCCGCCGCAGGTGGCTATTCTTCGCCATGCCCACTCCCGTGACCCTCATCCCTGGCGATGGAATCGGCCCGTCGATCGCCGACGCCACCGTCCGCATCCTCGAGGCCGCCGGTTGCGACATCGTCTGGGACCGTCAGGTTGCCGGAATGGCCGGCGTGGCCCGCTGGAACGACCCCATCCCCGACGCGACGCTCGATTCCATCAAGCAAACGCGCGTGGCGCTCAAGGGGCCGCTCGAAACGCCGGTCGGCGAAGGGTTCCGCTCCATCAACGTGGCGCTGCGCAAGACCTTCGACCTGTACGCCAACGTGCGTCCCGCGCGCACCATCGTGCCGGGCCGGTTCGAGAACATCGACATCACGCTCATCCGCGAGAACACCGAAGGGCTCTACATCGGGATCGAGCACTACGTGCGCATCGGCGACGACCCCCGGGCGGCCGCAGAGTCGGTGGCCATCATCACGCGGCAGGGGAGCGAGCGGATCGTGCGCTACGCGTTCGACTACGCGCTCGCCAACGGGCGCCGCAAGGTGACGCTGGTGCACAAGGCCAACATCCTCAAGTACTCGCAGGGGCTCTTCCTCGACGTGGGGCGCATGGTCGCCCGCGAGTACGAGGGACGCGTGCAGTTCGAGGAGCGCATCATCGACGCGATGGCCATGCACCTCGTGATGCGCCCCGAGCAGTTCGATGTGGTGGTGACGACGAACCTGTTCGGCGACATCCTGTCAGACGAGATCTCGGGGCTCGTGGGCGGCCTCGGCCTTGCTCCGGGCGCCAACATCGGCAAGAACGCCGCGATCTTCGAGGCGGTACACGGTACCGCGCCCGACATCGCGGGCCGGAACATCGCGAATCCCGGCGCGCTGGTGCTGGCCGCCTGCATGATGCTCGAGCACATCGGCGACGGCGCCAACGCGGGCCGCATCCGCAACGCCTTCGAAGGCACGATCCGCGAAGGCAAGGTGCTGACGCGCGATCTCGGCGGCGACGCCGGTACGGATGCGTTCACCGACGCGGTGATTGCGAAGCTTGGCTGATCCCCTCGTAGCGCCGGCCAGCCTGCGCGTGCTGCATGTCTCGGACTTGCACTGCGGGCACCCGTTCGTGCAGGCTCACGTGGATGCCGCGCTGGAGCTCGCGCGCAGCCAGCAATGGAACGCCATCGTGATGAGCGGCGATTTCTCGCAGCGCGCGCGGGTGCACGAGTTCGAGCATGCGCGCGAACTGGTGGCCCGGTTCCGGGCGGTGGCGCCGGTGATCACGGTGCCCGGCAACCACGATACCGCCTGGTGGCACGCCCCGTTCGGCTTCGGTGACTTCACCCGGCTGCACGAGCGCTACCGTACGTACATCGCCAACGATACGGAACCCACCGTGCAGGCCCCCGGCGTGACCATGGTGGGCCTCAATTCCTCGTGGGGCACCAATCCCGAGTCGCTCACTTGGTACCCGCGCGACTGGCGCGTGAAGGGTGGCCTCACCGACGCGCAGCTGCGTGACGCGCACATCCGGCTGGCTTCCGCGCCCGCGGGGGACCTGCGCGTACTGGTAGTGCACCACAACGTCGTGCGTGGCCGCCTGTCCAACCGCTGGGGGCTCAAGCAGCCACAGCGCGTGCTCGAGGCCATCGCCGCCATGCCGGTGGACGTCGTGTGCACGGGACACGATCACGAGGAGCGGGTGGAGCTCGTGGGAGGCCGTGTGCTGGTGAGTGCGGCCAATACACTCTCCAGCCGGATGCGCGGACGGCGACCGAGCGCG
>DCZC01000068.1:0-729 GCA_002331565.1 Gemmatimonas sp. UBA2094 | reverse complement strand
CGCCCAATATTCGAACGTGCCCCCCTTCGACGACCTCCAACTCGGATTCTTCAGCGACCCGCCGACGACGGCGTCGGTACCGTCGCCCGGAGCGTCATCGGCCAACGGGGCCATCGCCGACATTGCTGGCCAGACGGCGAGTACCCCGGTCGCCGACGATACGCGTCAGGTGCGCGGACGCACGGCGCTGCGGGCGCGTACCGCCGTACTCTTCTCGCGGTTGCAGGACATGGGGCTGCGGGGGGTGGATCAGCTGGTACTCATGCGCACGCGCACTGTCATGGTGTCGCTCATCGGGCGCGCGTTACGGGTGCACGAGGGGTACGCCGAAGCGCCCGAATCGGTGCTGCGCGCCATCGTCGCATTCGCGATCGCGCGCAACAAGGCCGAGCGGCTCGCAGCGCGCGAAGTGATTCTGGCGCACGACGTCGACCGTACACCCGTGGCGCGGCGGCAGGAACCGGCGCGACCCGGCGACCCGGCCCTCATCACGCAGCTCACGGAAGCGCATCGCCAGCTCAACGCGCGGTGGTTCGGCGGTGCGCTCAAGAGCGTTCCGCTGCGCCTGTCCGGCAAGATGGCCACGCGGCTCGGCCACTACGATCCCGGCTCCCGGCATCTGCCGCCGGAAATCGTGATGTCGCGGACACACATCGCCAAACACGGCTGGCGTGAAGCGATGCATACGCTGCTGCACGAGATGGTGCATCAGTGGCAGCACGAAACGGG
>DCZC01000099.1:4415-9513 GCA_002331565.1 Gemmatimonas sp. UBA2094 | reverse complement strand
GGCTTGGTGCCGTCCTTCATGGAGAACTCGGGGTCGATACCGAGGTGCACCTCGGGGCGCTTGAGGAAGCGCTCGAGCCACGGCAATTCCTGCTGCAGCGTGCTGAGCCCCACCTGCACGTCGACGAACAGAATGGCATTCCGGCGCTTCGCCCAGCCGTACACCTGTTCGATGAGCGTGCTGTCCATGCGCAGTCGGTATTTGCCGTCGCGGCCGGCATCGCCCTGTGCCACCACGGCGATCAGATGCAACGCCGGCTGCACCGGATGCGACGGGTCGAGCCGGTTCCACTCGGCTACCTCGGCGTCGAGCTTGCGCAGCATGTCGTCGGTGTCGAACTCGCCGAGGATGCCCATGCGCTTCGACAGCGGGTTGCCGTAGAAGGCGATGACGCGCTTGGCCGGGAGGATCGACCCCGGGAGCGGCGCCGGCATCTTGGGCGGCCACAGCGAGTCGAGATCGCTGCCCATGTCCTTGTAGGCGAGATGGCGATCACCCGACTGCGGGCCAAGCGCGCCCGATGGCTTGCGCGGTGCCTTGCCCGTATCGGTGGTCGCCGTCGACGGCGTCGCCTTGCCGGTCTTCGCAGGCTTGCGGGTTGTCGTGCGCTTGGTGCTCCTGGCGGACTTGCTGCTCGCCGATGGCGCTGACTGGGCCCCGACCGCCGGCGCATCGGCCAGCGACAACGCGAGGGCGGCGCCGAGGGCCGTACTTATGAGGGCGCGTGTACGCACGCGGCGGGCGGAGGGGAGAGGCAGGGCGGAAACGGACATGAGGCGGGAGTTGGTGAAAGACGTTGGGTTACTTCGGCGCTTCGGTGCGGGGCGCCGCATACTGCATGCGCTGCAGAATGGCACCCACCCGACGCGACGCGACGCTGCCGCGGGGCGACCACCGGCGCGGCGCCGGCAAGATGGCGGCCATGCGCGCGGCTTCCTCGCGGCTCAGCGATGCGGCGCTCTTGCGGAAGTGGTAGCGCGCCCCGGCCTCGGCGCCGAAGTGATACGGCCCCCACTCGGCGAGATTGATGTAGAGATCGAGAATGCGTTCCTTGGTGAGCAGCAGTTCGAGCCAGAGCGTGAGGTAGGCCTCGAGGCCTTTGCGCACGAACGAGCGGCCGTTCCAGAGGAAAATGTTTTTGGCCACCTGCTGCGACAGCGTGCTGGCACCGCGCAGCTTGCCGCCGCGCTTGCGACGCTCGAGCGCCTTGTCGAGCTCCACGAAGTCGATGCCGTGGTGCAGGTAGAACCGGTCGTCTTCGGACGCCAGCACGGCCCGCCGCAGCGCCGGGCTCATCGCGCGGCGCGAGACCGGGGTGTGCACGGGCCACGCGGGCGTGTCTCCCGCGACGAGGCGCTGGCCGGCCCGCTGCAGCATGACCATGGTGACGGGCGGATTGACCACCGCGAAGAGCAGGATGAACGGCACCGGAGACAACGCCACCAGCAGGAGAGTGCGCAGGATGCGCACGGGCCAGGAGCGCGGTTGGCCGTCACCGCGACGGGGGAAGAGGCGCATCAGGGTTCGCGCAGGTGCGGCGGTGTGTCGGGCGGCTGGCGACGCCAGCGGCGATGCTGCCAGAAGTACTGTGCCGGATACTCGCGCACCTTCTGCTCGAGCATCTGCGTGTAGCGCAGCACGATGGCGTCCACGTCGGCCTCGCGATCGCCGGTGAGGGTCACCTCGACCGGCTCCACGAAGAAGGCGTAGCGGCCGCTGGGCTGGCGCACGCAGATCATGAGCAGCACGGGGGCGCCGAAGCGGAGCGCAAACACGGCCGGGCCGCGCGGCGTTTTCGCCGGGCGCCCGAAGAACGGCACGAACGTGCTGGCGAGTCCCAGCGCGTCGTGATCGGCCGCCAGCCCAATAAGATGATTCTCGCGCAGGGCCCGCGGCGCGCGACGCACGGCATCCTTGTCGTGGATGACCTCCATGCCGATCTCCTGGCGCGTGCGCGTGATGTACGCTTCGAACAGCTTGTTCGCCGCCCCCCGCGTCACGGCGTCCACCGGCACGCCGCGGGCGGCCACGTAGGCGCTGCCGAACTCCCAGTTCCCGAGGTGCCCCGTGACGGCGATGATGCCCTTGCCAATGGCCAGCGCTGCGTCCACGTGGTGCCAGCCTTCGACACGTTCGACGCGGGCGATCATCACCTCCGGCGACGTGCCCGGCAGCACCGCCGATTCGATGAAGGTGCGCCCGAGGCTTTCGTACGACCGGGCGGCGAGATCGCGCACCTCGGTTGGCGAGAGGTGCGGGAACGCGGCGGCGATCTGTCGCTCCACCACGCCGGCCCGTATGCCGAACGGCCGGTAGGCCAGTCGCGCCAGCCACCCACCCACCGCACTGGCGCCACGCCACCCGAGCAGGCGCAGCGCCGCGACAGCTGCCCGGATGGCGGCATACTCGACGCGGTGCGAGAAGGTCGGTGCGGGCTCCGCACTGGTCACGGCCGTGCTCATGTCGGGGAATGTAACCATCCAGCGGCGTATTCTCCCTGTCACGTGGGCGCGAACGGGCCGCCATATTACCGGCGATGTCGAATCACCCCACCCCGTACTCGGCTGCCGCGCAGGCGTCGCAGCGCCTGGCGCAACTCGGCCTGGTCATCAACGCGCTGCTGGCGGTGGTGAAGCTGGTGGCGGGGCTGGTGGGGAACGCCTATGCCCTCGTGGCCGACGCCATCGAGAGCGGCACCGACATTATCGGGTCGGTGGTCGTGTGGGGTGGGCTGCGCATCGCCAGTCGCGACCCCGACGACCGCTACCCGTTCGGATACGGTCGAGCCGAAGCGCTGGCAGGCGCCGTGGTGTCGGCCCTCATGTTCGGGGCGGCCGCCGGCATTTCCATCGAGGCCATCCGCGAAATCCGTACGCCGCATCATGCGCCGGCCCCGTGGACGCTGGGCGTGCTGGCCGTGGTGATCGTGGTCAAGGAGATCCTCGCCAAGAAGGTGCTGCAGGTGAGCGAGGGGAGCGGCAGCGTGGCCGCGGCCGCCGACGGCTGGCATCATCGCGCCGATGCGATCACCTCGGCGGCAGCCTTCATCGGCATTGCAGTCGCCATCGTGGGGGGGCCCGGGTGGGAGCCCGCCGACGACTGGGCGGCGCTCGTGGCCGCGGGGATCATTGCCATCAATGCGGGGCTGCTGCTGCGCACTGCGCTGGGCGATCTGATGGACCGCGCGCCCGGCGCCACGGTGCAGCGATTGGTGTCGCAAGCCGCGCTGGAAACGCCCGGGGTGCTCGCCATCGAGAAACTCAAGATCCGGAAGACCGGCACGGCGTATTACGTGGACATCCACGTGCAGGCCGAGCCGTCGATGACGCTGCACGATGCGCACATTCTGTCGGGGATCGTGAAGTCGGCCATCCGCCAGCGCATTCCCGCGGCGGCCGGCGTGTTGATTCACATGGAGCCCTACGACACGACGAACGCGTGAGGATTCTCCCATGAATGCATCACCGACGTTTTCCGTACTCACCGCGGCCCAGTGCCGCGCGCTGCTCGCCTCGCAGCACGTGGGGCGCATGGCGTTCACCTTCCGTGACCGGGTGGACATCGAGCCGGTGCACTACGTGTACCGCGACGGCTGGATCTGGGGACGCACGCAGCACGGCACCAAGGTCAACATCCTCGCGCATCATCCGTGGGTCGCGTTTCAGGTGGATCACGTGGAGGCGTTGTTTTCGTGGCGCAGCGTCGTGGTACGGGGGCGGATGGAGTTTCCCGACCCGGACGGGAGCGTGCAGGAGCAGGAGCGGTATGCTGCCGGCGTCGGTGCCATCCGTTCGCTCATCCCCGAGGCGTTCAGCGAGCACGATCCCACGCCCGATCGCGATCTGATCTTCATGCTGCCCACCGAAGAACTCGCCGGGCGGGCGGCATCCACGGGGCGTTCGTGAAGCGACACGACGAGCGGCATGTGCCGATCGCGCTGACGCTGCAGGCGGTGCACGAGCAGACCACGCTGGCGTTGGGCAACGGGTCGGCGGGGATGACGGGGGCGCCCGACAAGCGGGTGCTCGAGCAGGCGACCGCCGATCTGCTCGTGCGGCTTGCCGACCTGCAGGACGCGTTTCACGCCGACGGGCGCCGTGCGCTGCTGCTGATTCTGCAGGGACGGGATGCCTCGGGCAAAGACGGCGTGATCAAGACGGTGTACGGGGCGTTCAATCCGACCGGCGTGCAGGTGGCCGCCTTCGGCCCGCCCACGCCGCTGGAGCTGCGCCACGATTTTCTCTGGCGCATCCACCAGGTGATCCCCCCGCGCGGGATGATCGGCGTCTTCAACCGGTCGCACTACGAAGACGTGCTAGCGGTGCGGGTGCGGAAGCTCGCTCCGGTGGCGGTGTGGCAGGCACGGTTCGAGCAGATCAATCACTTCGAATCGATGCTGCACGCCAACGGTGTGGTGATCCGGAAGTGTTTTCTGCACATTTCGCAGAACGAGCAACGCGAACGGTTGCTGGCGCGACTCGACGATCCGACGAAGAACTGGAAGTTCCGGGTGGAGGATCTCGACGATCGCGCCCGATGGGACGAGTACACCGAGGCGTACCGCGAGCTGTTGACCCGGTGCAGTACGCCCGATGCGCCGTGGTTCGTGGTGCCCGCTGACAACAAGGCGCTGCGCAATTACCTCGTGGCGAGGATGCTTGTGGACACGCTGGAATCACTGAACCCGACGTATCCGGCCATGCAGGACGCGGTGCGCGCCGCCGCCCGCCACTTAGCCTGAGCGTGTCGTCGCCTTGGCTGCACGTGCCCCGGGTGCCTCGGGGAAGTGGTCGAGGCGCGCCCCGACGGCACGTTGGGCCTCCGGCTGCCGGCAGACTGTGTGCTGGCCATCGATGTCAGCGTGCGGCGCGCGCGACCGGGGGCGCCTCTTGAACGTGGACAGCCGTGCGGATCGATGCCTTCGGGAATTGCTGCCCGCTCAGTTGTGTCGGGCATGTCGGCTGGTTAAAATAGGGGTCTGTTCACGATACGGTCGGCGACGGCGGCATCGTGACGGGACGTAGCGCAGCCCGGTAGCGCACCTGAATGGGGTTCAGGGGGTCGCGGGTTCGAATCCCGCCGTCCCGACTTGGTAAAC
>DCZC01000099.1:0-4170 GCA_002331565.1 Gemmatimonas sp. UBA2094 | reverse complement strand
GTAATCCGACGGCGACTCACCTCACCCCGCCGTCGCCAACTCCCCCAGCAGCTCGTCGCGGAAGCGGTGATAGTCCACTTCCGTCGAATGCCGTGGTGCCCGATCCATCGCGTAGTGCGGGTGCGCCACTTCGTGCGCGATGCGTGCACGCAGATCGGCCGGCCGGCGGTAGCGGCCGGTGATTTCGGCACAGGCCAGCTTGGCCTGATGATCGGCGAGCGGCCAGATGCAGCCGAGCGGCTGGAAGAGCCCGATGAAATAGAGCGTGGGCACGTCGGGGTGCAGCATCTTGCGGTACAGCGGCACCGTGGTCGCTTCTTCGAGATCGAGAAAGCCCGGCTCGAAGAAGGGAAAGGTGATCTTGAAGCCCGTGGCCGCCACCACGATGTCGTAGTCGTCGTGCGTGCCGTCGGCGAAGTGCACGGTGTGCCCGTCGAAGCGCACAACGGCGGGGCGCGCCACCACGCGGCCGTGCCTCACGAGGTCGAGCAGGTCGGAGTTGAGCGTGGGGTGCTGCGACAGCACGGGGCGCGTGTTCTCCGGCAGCCCGAGCTTCGCGTACGGGCCCTGCAGCGTGCGCAGCAGCAGCGTGAGGCCGCGCTGACGCAGTCCCTGCGGTACCCAGCGCTGTCGCGCGGCAATCACGTCGGCAGGCAGCCCGAAGAGATACTTGGGCACGAACCACTGCGGCGAGCGCACGGCCAGGTGCACGCGCTGCGCCACACGTGAAGTCTCCACCGCCACGTCGGCGGCCGAGTTGCCAGCGCCGATCACCAGCACCCGCTGGCCGCGCCAACTGTCGTCGGCGCGCTTGAAATCGTGGCTGTGCAGATAGCGCCCGGCGAAGTGCCCTGGAATATCGGGCCAACGCGGATTCCAGTGATGGCCGTTGGCCACCATGAGGTGCGTGAAGCGCTCCGTGCGCTCGCCATCGGGCCCACGCACGGTGAGCGTCCAGCCGCCGTCTCCCTCGCGCTGCGCCCGCTGTACCGTATGACCGAAGCGCACCTCCGGCAGCACGCCGAAATGCCGCGCGTAGTCTTCGAAGTACGCCTGAACCTGCCGGTGACTCGGGTAGTCGGGGTACGACGCCGGCATGGGGAAGTCTTCGTACGACGAGAGCGTTTTCGACGAGATGATGTGGGTGTTCTCGTAGACGCTGGAGTGGCCGGTGGCGTCGTTGAAGACCCAGTTGCCCCCCACCTTGTCGCTGCGCTCGAAGAGCGTGTACGGGATGCCGGCCTGCCGGCAATTCTTGGCTGCCGTGATCCCCGAGGGGCCGGCGCCGATGATGGCGACGTGCATGTCGGGCAAGCTATGCGCGCCGCGCGCGTCGGGCCAGTTCGCTGGTCGATGTCATGCCGGACGTGTAACGTATCCGTTCCGTCAATCTTTCCGGGAACGTCGATTGCCATTACACGTACTGTTCACCGCCGTGCTCACCGTCGTCGCGTCTGTCGCCACCGATGCCGCGCGAATGCAGGGCCCGACCTGTCGCATCACGCGCATCGTCGACGGGGACACGGTGCACTGCAGCGGCGTGAAGATCCGCCTCCTGCTCATCGATTCGCCGGAGCGCAAACAGCGCCCCTTCGGTCAGCGCGCGACGCAGCAGCTCGCGCGTCTCATCCCCGTCGGAACCACGGTGCGTCTCGAGTACGACCTCGACCGCACTGACCGCTACGGGCGCACGCTCGCGTATCTGTACACGCCGGGGGGCACCTTCGTGAACGAGGCCATGGTACGGCAGGGGTTCGCCGTACCACTCGTCTATCCGCCCAACGTGCGCTACGTGGAGCGCATCCGTGCCGCCGCCACCGCGGCGCGGGCGGCACGGGCCGGGCTGTGGGCCGTCGATGCGTTCGACTGCCTGCCCGTGGACGCCCGCAAGCGGCGCTGTTGATACGGCGCCGGATCCCTACTGCCGCACCGCACTCCGCGCGATCGCGCTCCAGATGAGCGGCCAGGTGGCGTTCGTCTGCGAGCGGTACTGCGGACGGAAGCCGTACAGCACCACGTGCCCCTGACCCACCTTCACGTCTACCATCGCCGCCGTGCCGTTGAGGCGCGGGGCGCCGAGCAGCCAGCCGGAGAGCAGGGCACTACCGCTCGCGGGATACTGCAGCACCGCCGTGGCGCGTGCGGGATCGGTGATGGTGAACGCCGGAGACTCCTCGAACCATACCGCCGGCGTGGGTGCGGTGAAGGTGGCCGTGAGCGGCGAGGCGCGGTTGGGCTCCACGCGGAACAGTGAACCGGGGGCGTAGAAGTCGGTGTTCTTCACGCCGCGCAGCGCATCGGTGACCGGCAACCCGAACGTCTCGATGGCGTAGTCGCTCGCTTCGTTGAAGGCGAGCACGGTGCCACCGTTTTCCACGAACGCCTTGAGCGCCGCCGCGCCGTTGATTCCGATGCCGCCGCGCAACGAGTCGGGATATGGCGCCGCCAGCCCGCGCGCCAACTGATTGGCCGCCTGGTCGGGCAAAATGATGGCGTCGTACTTCGCGCGGAGATTGCCCGCGCGCAGCTCGGCGTCCTTGAGCGACGTGAACGGCACCTTGTTCGCGTCGAACACCCAGCGCGTCCACCCTTCGTCCATGCTGGCGTTGAAGCTCTGATAGATGGCGATGCGCGCGTTGCCGAGCGCGGGCGTGGCGTAGGCGGGTTCGGCGACCGGCGGCACCAGCGCGCCCACCTGTACACTTGGCGTTATTTCGGCCGTCACGGCCACGCCGAAGAGCAGCGGCAGCGTGTGCGCCGTGACATCGTACGGGCGCTTCGGCGGGCCGCCTGGATACTCGGCCAGGTTGGGATATTCCTGCTGCTCGAGCAGCGCCTTGGCGTAGTTGCCGAACGGCTGCTTGGTGGGAATCACGTAGCTGCCGGCGGGCACGCTTTCGTGCACCTCCACCTGGCCGTGCTGCAGCGACCACACGAGCCGCTGCAGCGCCGCCGGATCCTTCTGCGCCTTGCTGATCACGAACTGCGCCGGCACGTCCGACGCCGTCCAGGGATGCGACGGGTCGAGCGCCCGATCGGCGAGGGTGGCGTAGCTGGTGAGCCAGGCGGTGCGGTCACGGGCGGCTTCCACGAGCAGCGCCCACGTGGCGCTCGACTGGTAGGCCACGATGTCGCCGATCCCCCAGCGGCCACCCTTCCAGAGCGCCGGGAAGTTCCACGATTGCGTCTTGGCCTCGTAGCCGCGGCCGGAGCCCAGACGGTCGAACGGCATGTCGAGAGCGCTCGCGAGAAGCGCGCTGGCCGTTTCGGTGAGAATCCGCGCGCCGCGGTGATTGAGCGAATACTGCCGCGCCGGTGACCACTGGTCGTACGACGCATTGGTCGCAACGCCCGTCTTTCCTTCCTGGATCATTCGCCATCCCATCGCCATGCCCAGCGCGTTCGTGCTCGCGGTGAGGATGGGGTCGATGTTGGGCTCGAGCGGGTCCATGTACGGCGGAATGAAGATGCGCCCGGAGTTGCCGCCCTGCTGGTGCACGTCGTTCACGATCTGCGGCACCCACGGCGTGTACAGCGAGTCCACCGTATAGCGTGTTTCCTTGAGGCTGAACGCGTACCAGTCGCGGTTGTTGTCGTGCCCCGAGTAGTAGTGATACAGCGCCGGCGGCGTGCTCCCTTCGGCGGGCGTGTCGAGGGTGCTGCGATACCAGTCGCCCACGATGTCCACGCCGTCGGGGTTCTGGCTCGGGACCAGCATCACGATGGTGTTATCGAGGATCGACTTTGCTTCCGGGGTGTCGCCGCGGGCGAGACGGTCGGCAATGACGAACGGCGTGAGGAAGCCGCCCACTTCGGTGGAGTGGATGCTCGACGTGATGAGAATGACGTTCTTGCCCTGCGCGATGAGTTCGTCGCGCGTGCGCTTGCGGACGCGCGGGTCCCAGAGCTCCTGCTGGATCTTCCGGTACTTCGGCAGGTTGGCGAGCGTGGCCTCGTCGGCGATGAACGCCACGAGGAACGGGCGCCCGAGGGTGGTCTTGCCGAGCGTGCGCACGCTCACGCGCGGTGACGCCTTGTCGAGGGCGCTGAAGTAGTCGGTGACCTGCTTCCAAGTGGGGAGCTTGCGGTCGGCGCCGGGCTCCCAGCCGAGGATGGAGGCGGGCGACGGGATGGCAGCGGCGGCGCGAGGGGCGCGTGCCGCGGCCGGGG
>DCZC01000111.1:3241-3852 GCA_002331565.1 Gemmatimonas sp. UBA2094 | reverse complement strand
CCGATGTGGCAGAGGCCTCGGCGCTGCGCCACGCGTTGGCGCGCCACGACGATCCGGCCCTGCCGCTCGGTGGGGTGTTCCACGCGGCGGGCGTGGGGGGGATGCAGCCGGTGCAGGAGCTCGACGTCGACGCCGTGCACGCGGTGCTCCGCCCCAAACTGCTCGGGGCCTGGGCCCTGCACGAGGTCACGCGCGATGCGCCGCTCGAGCACTTCGTGCTCTTCTCCTCCATCGCCGGCGTGTGGGGCTCACGCGGCCAGATGCACTATGCGGCCGCCAACGCGGCGCTCGATGCCCTGGCGCATCACCGGCACCACCTCGGGTTGCCGGCGCTCTCGATCAGCTGGGGTCCCTGGGAAGGGAGCGGCATGTCCAGCGCCGACGATCTGGCGCTGCTCGAGCGAATTGGTGTGTACGGACTGCCGCCGGTCGCGGCGACCGCCTGGTTGCGGCGCGTCATGCAGCAGCCCGTTCCACATCTGGTGATCAGCGCCACGGACTGGACGCGTTTTCGCGGTTCGTATGAAGCGCGTGGTCCGCGGGGGCTGCTCGCCGCGCTGCCCGAGGCGGGGCAGCCGGCAGCCGGCGCACCGACCCGGATCGATGCGCCG
>DCZC01000111.1:0-2988 GCA_002331565.1 Gemmatimonas sp. UBA2094 | reverse complement strand
TCACCGATGCCGTGCGGCACGTGCTCGGGTGGCCGTCCACGACCCACCTGCCCCTCGACCAAGGGCTGTTCGAACTGGGCGTCGACAGCCTTGCCGCCCTCGATTTGCGGACGCAGCTCGAACAACTCCTCGGCCAGTCGCTGCCGGCCACCCTGATCTTCGAGTATCCCACGGTGGCGGCTCTCATCGGCGGCATTGAAGCACGTCTGCCGGATCACGCCGAGCACCGCGCGTCGTCTGCCGGCACCGCGCCGACCGCGCCGATCCCCCGCGCGCCACGCACCCCGCCACCGACACCGGCGCGGGCGCTCCTCGACGAAGTAAGCGATGACGAAGCCGAGCAGCTGCTTCGTGATACGCTTGATGCGCTCGACCTTCCCACCTGACCACCGTCCTCCATCATGTCCGTCTATCTCCGTCCGAACGTCCAGGTTGATCCGCTCTTCAACCGGTGGTTTGCCTGGAATCTCCTGATTCCGCCTGTGACGGCGGCGTTCAATACGCGCGACCGCCATCTCAAGGCCATGACCTCGTTCGTCAACGCGCCGGCCATGCACGCCGCCGCGCTGAAGAATCCGGCCATGAAGGGTGGAGCGTTCATCGACCTCGAGGCCCGCCACGTGCCGCAGGTCCGGGAGCTCATTGCGCAGACGCAGCAACACGGCGCCGATCTGCTTGAACTGGCGAAGGCGCTCACGGACCTCGGGCGCATGCTGCAGGAGAAGGCCAAGGGGCAACCCATGGAAAGCCTCTATCCGCTGGTGCCCGAGCCGCTGCAGGGGTATGTGGAGCTCGTGTACGACATGAACCACACGCCCTCGTTCCGGGTGCTCGAGTCGCTGTTGTATCGCAGCAAGTACTACGCCGAGCATCTGCAGACCGTGGCGCTGTCGCTGACTACGGAGGACCGCACGCGGCCCTTCATGCTCAGCACCCCGCGCATCGCGAACGATCGCGACGTGACACTCGACCTGCGCTTCCGTGATCCGCGGCTCGATGCGCTCTTCCGCATGAAGCGCGAGCCGCGCCCCTTCGACGAGATTGCGGCGCTGCTTGGCGATTGCGTAAGCAACCCCGAGGGGCTGCGCGGCCTCTTCACCGAGACGGCGCCGGCGGCGGCGCCGCGCTATGCGGGGCCGGGCATGCGCGTGCGCTACTTCGGGCATGCCTCGCTGCTGATCGAAGGCGGTGGCGTCAGTGTGCTTACCGATCCCATTCTCAGTTATCAGTACCCGGCGTCGCCGGACCGCTTCACCATGGCCGACCTGCCGGAGCACATCGACTACGTCGTGCTCTCGCATAGCCATCATGATCATGTGCACTTCGAAACCCTGCTCCAGCTGCGGCACATGATCGGACACATCGTGGTACCGCGGAACGCTGACGGCCTGCCGCAGGACCCGTCGCTGTATCTGGCGCTCAAGCACACCGGATTCGACAACCTCATCGAGGTGCGCGACCTCGATGAAATTCCGCTGCCGGGCGGTCGGATTCACTGCTTGCCTTTCTTCGGTGAGCATCACGACCTGCTCGTCCAGAGCAAGAGTGGCTACAAGATCGACCTGCAGGGGCGGTCCGTATTGGCCATCGCCGACTCGTCGAATCTCGATCCGCGGCTCGCCGGCCGCGTCCGCCATCATGTGGGCCCGGCCGACCTGCTGTTCACGGGCATGGAGTGCGAAGGGGCACCGGCATCATGGATTTACGGGCCGTTGTTCACGAAGCCGCTCAGCCGCGAGATCGATCAATCGCGGCGCGCGCGTGGCTCCTATGCCCACGAAGCGCTGTCGCTCGCACAGGCCTTCGGCGTGTCGGGGGCGTACACCTACGCCATGGGCCAGGAGCCGTGGCTGAGCCACATTCTCGACAACGAGCTGGACGACACGTCGATCTCGATGCAGCAGGTCGGGGCCTTTCTGGCCCAGTGCGCGGACGCGGGAATCGATGCCGCGCACCTGTTCGCCAAGCGCGAGTTCGTGCTGGCCTGACACACCGTGGGGGCCGCATGACATCACGCGGCCCCCACGGTGCTGCTCACCATGTTCGCTGGTCGTCGGTCAGCGACGGCGGGCCGATGCACCCGCACGCAACACCGGGGACAGCACGCGTCCGTCGAGCCGTTCCGTTGGCGTGACGCCAAGAAGGCGCGCGAGCGTGGGAGCGATATCGACCGTGCGCACCGGCTGCGTGTAGCGCCCCGGACGCACACCCTGGCCCCAGAAGATCAGCGGAACATGGGCATCGTCGTCATACGGCATGCCATGGCCGGCATTCGGGGTGGTCCACCACAGGCTGTACGGCTTGAGCGAGGTGGCCAGGATGGCCTCACCGCCGGTCGCGAACATGTGCAACCACCGGCGCGCGAGCTGATCGCGGGTGGTATCGGCCTTCGCGAGATCGGCGAACAGATCGCTTCGCGCCACGTTCGTGATGGTGAGCATGCGGGACGCGAGCGCACGCGCCACGGAGTCGACCGACACGCCCGCCCGCGTGAAGGGGGCGCGATCGAGCACGAACCACACGCCCGCCTCGAAGTTCCACGCGGCCGGCGGCACGCCTCGGGCCCGCAGCGCGGTATCGAGGGCCGCCAGAACCGCACCCGCATCCACCCGACTCGCACCCTCATTGGCAAACCGTCCGGAATGGACTTCCGGCATCGGCGACATCCCATGGTCCGCGGTCAGCACCACGGTCACCCGACGCGGATCACGCAACACGAACAGCGAATCGAAAAAAGCCCCGAGTGAACGATCGAGCCGCAAGAGCTGGTCGTGGATCTCCCGCGAATCGGGCCCGTACTTGTGNNCAGGACCGCACCCGCATCCACCCGGCTCGCGCCCTGATTGGCAAACCGTCCGGAATGGAATTCCGGCAACGGCGACATGCCATGGTCGCCGGTCAGCACCACCGTCACCCGACGCGGATCACGCAGCACGAACAGCGAATCGAAAAAGGCCCCGAGTGAGCGATCGAGCCGCAAGAGCTGAT
>DCZC01000210.1 GCA_002331565.1 Gemmatimonas sp. UBA2094 | reverse complement strand
CCCGGGACCGAGTAGGTCCGGGTCGCGCGTTCGGGTTTCGTGTATCGAGTACGACTTACGGCCTGATTCCCGCTCCCGCCGAGGGTACCGTGTAGCTCCACGGCTGCTTCGGCATCGCTTTCTGGCGGGGATGCAGCTCATCGAGCGTATTCGCGTCGAACAACCGCCCGTTCACCATCACCATGCGCAGCGTGTTGGTATTGCGGATGTTCACCAGCGGATCCTGATCGAGCACGAGCAGGTCGGCGAACTTGCCCGCTTCCAGTGAGCCGACTTCGCTGCCGAGGCCGATCGCTTCCGCCCCCACGATCGTGGCCGAACGCAGCGCGTCGTGCGTGCTCATGCCACCCGACTGCACCAGCCACAGCTCCCAGTGCATGCCGAGCCCCTGCAACTGGCCATGGCTGCCGATGCCGATGCGTCCGCCGCGTTCCACCGTCTTGGCGAGATCCTCGGCGTGCTGCCACATCGCGTACTCCTCCTTCACGGCGAAACCGGCCGGTCCGGGGGCGTTGCCGGTACCGCGTCGACGCACCTTGCTGTCGAAATCCACCGGGTGCGTGAAGCGGCGCAGCTTGGCGTCGTTGAGCAGATCCTCCGACTGGTAGAACCAGCCTTCACCGAACGGCCCGCCGTACTCCACGATGAGCGTGGGCGAGTTGGTCACCTGCGTGGCCTTGTACCACTCGAACACGTCGTCGTACTTGGGCGTGATGGGCAGCGTGTGCTCGATGCCCGGATAGCCGTCGAAGCCGTGCGTGATGTTGAGCTTCTGATCGAGTCCGCCCTCGGTCGTCGGCATGATGCCGAGTTCCCGCGCCGCCATGATGATCCACTGACGCTGCTGGCGATTCCCCGACATGTACATCTTGAGCGTCTTCGTGTCGTAGTACTTGGCGTAGCGCGCGAGAATCTCCCGTGCGTGCTCCAGATCACGCACCGGTTCGGCGCTGAAGACGCCGGGGCCCGTGGTGTAGATGCGCGGCCCGATCATCTCGCCGTTTTCCACCCGGTCGCTGTACGAGAGGAAGTCGGTGGTGGCGGTCTGCGGATCACGCGTGGTGGTGGTGCCGTACGCCAGCGTGGTGAGGTACTGCCACGTCTGCGTATTGTGGACGTTCGGCGTGAGCCACTGCGGGTGATAGTGCGTGTCCACCATGCCGGGCATGATCACCTTGCCCGACACATCGATGATCTTCGCCCCATCGGGGATGGCTACCGAGCCGCGCACACCGACGGCCACGATGCGCTGATCGCGCACCACGATGTCGGCGTTCTCGATGATCTCCTTGCCCTTCATCGTGATCGCCTTGCCGCCGCGGAACACGACCGTGCCCTTGGGCAGGTCGCGCTGCCCGGCCACCACCACCCGCATTTCCGACGCCTTGTAGCCCGGCGGCGTCTTCTTGGTCGTGTCCGCCTTCGCCACCGAATCGGCCCGCGCGATGCTGTCCTTCACCGCCTTCGTCGTGTCCGCACGCAGGCGCGTCTTGCGACGGTCGTCGGCCTTGAGCGAATCCTCCACGACCTTCGCGCGATCGAGATCGTAGCTGAAGAGCGCATTGCCGAGTGCCCAGTGCACCGTACGGCCGTTGGCGCCCCATGTCGCGAACTCGCCACCGATGGTATTGAGCTTTTTCACCGGCACTGACGCGGCTGCGGGCGCCGCCACGCTCACCGTGGGCGGAGTGGCGCCGGCCTGCGGCACCGTGACCGTGTAGATGTCCATCCCCACCGTGGCCAGCGCGTGGTCGCCGTTCGGCGACATCAGGATGAGCGAGGCGGGGGGCGCCGACGGCGTCGGCTCCAGGTCGTGCCCATCGTCGAGGTGCATTCCCTGGCTCACGGGGCGCGCTGATCGGCCACCGAAGTTCAGCTTGGCTTCCTTCGCGACCAGGGCGCCATCGAGGTTGCCCGCGCTCGGCGGCATCGGCCCCGTGACACGCAGATGCGTCTTGAGGTCGGTACCGTCCCAGCGGAACGACTGCAACCCGCCACCGGCGCTGTAGGCGAAGATGCGCGTCGTGTCCTTCGTGAAGTGCGGCGACCCCATGCCACCGGCCGGCATGATGAGCGTGGGCGTGCCGCCGGCGGCTGGCAGCCAGACGAGTTCCGCCGCGGCCGGTCCGAAGAACGCCCCGCCGGCTTCCTGCATTTCGCGTGCAGCCGCACGCGAGGCGACGATGCGCGTGCCCGTGGGCGACCACGCCAGATCGGTGTAGAGCCCGGCGATGCCCGTAAGGGCCCGCGTGCGCCACACACCCTTGGCATCACGATCGGCGCGCACGATCTGTCCGCCGCGCGCGTCTTCCCACGTCACGAAGGCCACCGATTTGCCGTCGGGCGACCAGACGGGATTGAATTCTCCCACGGATGCGCTCGAGACGCGCGTGGGCTTCATGTCGGCGAAGGCCATGACGTACACGCGATCGAGCGCCGTGAAGGCGAGCGACTTGCCGTCGGGCGACGGCTGCACGTCGCGGATCTGTCGCGCCGTAAACGTGGGCGCGGTATCCACCTTGTACGCGAACTTCACTTCGGGGCCGAGCTCGAGCTTCACTTCGGCCTCGAAGGGAATCCGGCTTGGCGCCGTCTTGTCCACCGGCACCCACCACAGTTCGCCGCCGTAGGTGACGACGATGGCCTTCGAGTCCGGCGTGAACGAATACCCCGGGTACGCGTCGAGCGGCGCCCGCGATTCCATGTCGTCGCGCTGCACGGGGAAAGCGAGCCACTCTTCCTGCTGCGTCTCGAGATTGCGGAGCACGAGGCCGGTCTTGGTCTCGAAGCGTGTAGCGTACACGAGCCACTTGCCGTCGGGGGACAGCGCGGGGCGCGCGCCGGAGCCGTAGCGCGTGCTCATCTGCGAGACCCGACCGGATTCGCGGTCCCACACGGCGAGCTGATACTGCGGGCCGATGCTGTTGTACTGCCAATCTCCCTGCCGCACGGCGAACCACATGTAGCGCGGATCCTTGCCGAAGGCCGCGCCCATCTGCTTCTGGCTGGGCGGGGTCGCTGGCTGCGTGGTGAGCGGCACGCCGCTGCCGCCATCCACGTGATACATCCAGAGCTTGGCGGTCCCGCCGAGTCCACCCGAACGCGAGGCCACGATATACCTGCCGTCGGGCGTGTACTCGGGGGACACGTAGAGGTTGTTGTTCCCTTTGGTGACTTGGGTGCTGTCCCGGTCGGCGAGCGACAGGGTCCACACGTTGTCGCCGCCGGACCGGTCGGAGATGAACACGACCGACTTGCCGTCGGGGGCGAAACGTGGCTGGGCATCGTACGCCATGCCGCTGGTGAGGCGCGTGGCCTTGCCCCCCGCGACCGGCAACGTGTACAGGTCGCCAAGCAAGTCGAAGACGAGCGTCGAACCGTCCGGCGAGACGTCGACGCTCATCCACGTGCCCTTCGTGGTCGTAAAGGTGTGGGTTCGGGCGGCCTTGAGCGGCAGGCCGCCGTTGCCGGCCGGGCCACCAGCGGCGCCCTGAGCCGACGCCGGCAGGGCGGCCACGCCGATGGCCCCCAGAGCAAGGGCGAGCGCACTAACGTTGCGGCGAAGTTGAGCAGGGGTCATGCAGACTCCACGAATTGAGAGAAAACGACCCCCCAACGGTACGGCGCGCGTTCCCCGGCCGAAAGCCCGCGCCCGTGCCGTCGCTCCCGGCCTGTGGGTGGGTGGCCCGCATCGACTACATTTCCGGCTATGGACCGCCTCTTTCTCATGATCGGTGCCCTGTCGGCCGGCATTTCGGTCGCCGCCGGCGCCTTCGGGGCCCATGCGCTCCGCGCCAAGGTCGAACCACTGCTGCTCGAGGTGTTCGAGACCGGTGCGCGATACCAGATGTACCATGCCCTGGCGCTGGTGGCCGTCGCCTGGGTGGCGAGTCGCGCCCCCGGGTCGCTGAGTGCCGCCGCGGGGTGGCTGTTCGTGGCTGGTACGGTGCTCTTCTCGGGCTCCTTGTACGCGATGACCTTCACCGGCATTCGCGCGCTTGGCGCCATCACGCCGCTCGGCGGCGTCTGCTTCATTGCCGGCTGGCTGTGTCTCGCGCTCGCGGCGCGTACGGCATGAGCCGACCTTGATGCTCCTGTCGCAGCCCTCGCTGTCGCAATTGGCGGCCATCGCGGCCGTCTCCGCGATGTCCGGTGCCGTGAACTCGATCGCCGGCGGCGGTACCTTGCTCACCTTTCCGGCTTTGCTCGGGCTGGGAGTGACGCCGGTGGCGGCCAATGCGACCAGTACCGTGGCCCTGTGGCCCGGTTCGTTTGCGAGCATGATGGGATACCGTCGCGAATTGCAGGGCGCCGAGCGGTGGGCGCTGAAGCTCGCGATTCCGAGTCTGCTCGGCGGCCTCACCGGCGCCGCACTGCTGATGGCCACGAGCGACGAACAGTTCCGCGCCATCGTCCCGTGGCTGGTATTCGGCGCCACGCTGCTCTTCGCGTTTCAGGGGCGCGTGATGCAGTGGCTCCGCCACTACATCGACGAAGTGCCGCACGGCCCCACGCCCATCGAGCCCACGCGCGCGATGATGCTGGGGCAATATCTCGTGGCGATCTATGGTGGCTACTTCGGTGCCGGAGCAGGCATCGTGATGCTGGCGGCGTTCGGCCTCATGGGGATGACCAACATCCATCGCATGAACGGCCTCAAGAACTTCAATGGCATCTGCTTCAACGGTATCGCGGCCATCACCTTCGCCATCAAGGGACTCGTGAACTGGCCGATCGCGCTCGTGATGGCGATCGGCTCGAGCGCCGGCGGCTATGCGATGTCGGGGCTCGCCCAGAAGGTGCCGCAAGCGTGGGTGCGCGGTGCCGTGTCGACCATCGGCGTGGGCAGCGCGGTGTGGCTCTTCCTGTCTCGCTGAACGACGCTGGGGGGACGCGCGGGACCACGTGCGGTGGACGACGCGCTGGGACCTACGCGCTGGGAGGAACGCGCTGGGACCTACACGTTGGGACCTACGTGGAAGTGACGTGGTGGATTACGCCGCTGAACAACGCGGGGAACTACGGGCACCCGCCTCGGCCTTCGGCCGTTGGCGGGCGCAGCGTTTTTCCCCGCGTCACGCGACCGCCGAAGGCCGGTCGTGACGTAGTCCTTTGCGTGGTGCAGCCGCGTAGTTCACCGCGTTGCTTCCACGTGGGTCCCAACGTGTAGGTCCCAGCGCGTTTTCCCCAGCGCGTTGGTCCCAACGCGTCGTCCACCGCGCGTAGTCCCGCGCGTTACGCGACGCAGTGCGCGCTACGTGACCGTGATCTGCCTGATCATGCCATGCGCATTACGCGCGATACAGCTGCAACGTCACATCAGCGGGCTCATCCACTACCTCGTAGTCGACTACCAATCGCTGCACCGTGGTTGGTGCGATGCGGCGGAGTTGACGATGGCCGATCGTGGTGCCGGACGCGAGTACCGCGCCGTCGGCACGGTCGGCACGCACACGCCACGACGTCACCTGCTGGCCGCGCGCGATCGGCTCCGCGAGATCGATGACGCTCAGCCGTTGCGGCGAGGGCAGCGTGAACGTGCGCTGCCACGCACGACCGACCGTGCGTGGCGCTGCCGACGACAACGGGAGGCGGGCGGCAAACATTGCATCAAGGGCGGTGCGCATGCCGGCCAGTCGCTCCACGTCGGTTTCCGCAAACAGGCCGCTCCGTGTCGGCGGTACGTTCAACAGCAGCTTGGAATTGCGGCCGACGCTCGTGAAATACAGATCCACGAGATTCTCCACCGAACGGACTTTGGCATCCTCTGTCGGATGGTAGAACCAGCCCGGCCGGATGGACACGTCCGTCTCGCCGGGACGCCACACATCGCCATCGACGTGCCCCTGCTGCAGTGCGGCAATCACCTCGTCGCCGCTGGCGCCGATGTACGGCACCGATGCTGCGCGGATGGTGCTCCAGCAGGTCTCGCCGGCCACGCCGCGCTCGTTGCCGATCCAGCGCACGTCGGGGCCGGCGTCGGAGAAGATCACGGCGTCGGGTTGCAACCTGCGCACGAGCGCCCAGGTGCGCGGCCAGTCGTACACCTGCCGCTTGCCGTTCGGCCCTTCACCGTTGGCGCCATCAAACCAGACTTCGCTGAGCGGTCCGTAGTTGGTGAGCAGTTCGGTGAGCTGCGCGATGTACACGTCGTTGTAACGCGGGGAATCCCCATACGCCGGGTGGTTGCGGTCCCATGGCGAACAGTAGAGTCCGGGTTTGAGCCCCTCGGCGCGACAAGCACTTACGAAGTCGCGCACGACATCACCCGTGCCACCGTGCCACGGACTCGAGGCGACCGAGTGCTTTGTGGTCGCGGTCGGCCACAGACAGAATCCGTCGTGATGCTTGGCCGTGAGGATCATCGCCTTCGCACCGGCACGACGGGCGGCGCGGGCCCACTGTCGTGCATCGAGGCGATCAGGATTGAATAATGCCGGCGACTCCGTGCCGTCTCCCCACTCGCGATCGGTGAAGGTATTGATGCCGAAGTGCACGAAGATCGCGAGTTCCTCACGCTGCCACGCGAGTTGGGCCGCGGTCGGCCGTGGGCGCGTACGCGATTGCTCACGCGGTGCGGCGAGCGGCAGGGCAAGGGCGTTGGGGACCGGCGTGAGCACCGGTGCCACACCAGCGGAGCCGATCAGCCGGCCACTGATCGTCGTGAGCACGGTGTGACGCAGCAGCGCGCGCCGGGACATCGCGGCCGTCTCCAGGAGTTGGTCGGGAAAAGGGCCATTCAACGGACTGGGAGGCAGATGTGGAGGCATGCTCCAATCTGCCACCGGATCCGCCGTCTCGCGCACCGTCAGTCGCGAGGCCGTTTCGCTAAAGGATGCGGCCCTCCACGCACGGGGCTATTCGGTGGGCGCCGACACGAGCGACACCGCCGTGAGGCTACCCGGCCACGCTGAGAGCTGAACGGCGCGCGTTGCACGGGCGACGACCGGCACCTCGTCTTCGTCCACCTCCACCGTGTCACCGGTGCCGGTCACGAAGCGCGCAGCGACGTCGCCCGTCACGGTGACCAGACCCACCACCGTCCCCGCCCGCTCGGCCGCCGTGAGCAGTTGCACACCCTGCCCGCCACGCCCCTGCAGCGGCACGGCATCCACGCTCACGCGCTTGGCGTACCCCTGCGACGTGCCCGCGCACACCACCTGCCCGGCATGGCCGACGGCCATCGCCACCACTGTGTCACCGTCCTTGAGGGCAATACCGCGCACACCGCCGGCGTCGCGCCCCATGTCGCGCACTTCGCTCTCGTGGAAGCGGATCACCTGCCCCGCCTTGGTGGCCAGCAGCAGGTCGTCCTGACCGGTGGTGAGCGCCGCGCCCACGATGCGATCGCCTGTGTCGAGCCGGATCGCCCTGATGCCGGCGAGGCGCGCGTTGCGGAACTCCTTGATGACCGTGCGCTTCACCTGACCGGCGGCGGTGACCATGGTGACGAACAGCGGATGCGCGAAGTCGCGCACGATTGCGCCGAGCACCGGCACGCTCTGCTTCGGCCACTCGACGACCTCCTTGAGCGCCGTGCCCCGTCCGCTGCGCGCGGCGGTGGGCAACTCGCTGCCGAACAGCGTCCACGCCTGCCCATCCTGCGAGAGCACGAACATCGACTCGGTGTGGCGCAACCGTCCCTTCACCAAGGGCAGTTCGTCAGTCGTCAGGTCGCGCTCCGCGTCCGTCTTGCGCGAACGCCCCGATGGGAGCGGGAGCTGCGCGATACGCCCCCCGTAGGTGAGCATGCCCACGATCTCCGCATCGGCCACGGTTTCGGCGACTTCGAGCGCCATGTCCGCCATGATGATCTCGGTGCGCCGGCCGTCACCGAACTTGTCCACGATCTCCTGCACTTCCACCGCCAGCGCCGCCATGCGCTGCTCGCGCGAATTGAGCAGGGCCGACAGCTCCTTGATGCGCGCCTTGAGCTCCTTCGCTTCGTTTTTGAGGGCCGTGACCTCGAGGCCGGTGAGCTTGGCCAGTCGCAGCGAAAGTATGGCGTCGGCCTGGATCTCCGACAGCGTGTATTCCTTGCGGAGACGCGCGTGCGCCTGTTCGGTATCCTTCGCGGTCTTGATGAGTTGCACCACGCGGTCGATGTCGTTCACCGCGATGAGCAACCCTTCCACGATGTGCAGTCGCGCTTCGGCCTTCGCCTTCTGGAACTCGGTGCGCTTGACCAGCACCTCGTGCCGGTGCGCGATGTAGTGGTCGATGAGACCACGCAGCCCCAGCTCACGCGGTACCAGGCGCCCGTTCTCCGGCACGAGCGTGAGGTTGATGACGCCGAACGTCACCTCGAGCCCCGTGAGTTTGAAGAGGCGCGCCAGCAGCGTCTTGGGCTCGGCGTCGCGCTTGAGTTCGACGACCACGCGCAGCCCTTCACGATCCGACTCGTCACGCAGCGCGCTGATGCCCACGAGCTTCTCGTCCTTCACCAGGTCGGCGATCTGCTCGATGATGCGCGCCTTGTTGGCCTGATAGGGCAACTCGGTGACCACCAACTGCGCCCGCGACGAGCCGGGCTTGGCCTCGAGCACCACGCGCGCCCGGTTGATGAGGCGCCCGCGCCCGGTCTCCATGTACTGCTTGATGCCGTCCTTGCCGACGATGAGCCCCGCCGTGGGGAAGTCGGGCCCCTTCACGATCTTGCGCAGCTCGTCGAGCGCGACCGCGGGGTCTTCGATGACCCGGATGATCGCCTTGCCGATTTCGCGCAGATTGTGCGGCGGCATGTTGGTGGCCATGCCCACCGCGATCCCGCTCACGCCATTCACGAGCAGATTCGGAATGGCCGCCGGCAACACCGACGGCTCCTTGAGGCGATCGTCGAAGTTGGGGACGAAGGCCACCGTGTCCTGATCGATGCCCTCGAGCAGCGCCACGCCGGGCGCCGCCATGCGCGCTTCCGTGTACCGGTACGCCGCCGCCGGATCGCCGTCGATGGAACCGAAATTGCCCTGCCCCTCGATGAGCGGATAGCGCAGCGAGAAGTCCTGCACCATGCGCACCAGCGCATCGTACACACTGCTGTCACCATGCGGGTGGTACTTGCCCAGCACGTCACCCACCACCGTGGCCGCCTTCTTGAACGGCCGCCCGGGCGCGAGCCCGAGTTCGTTCATCGCGTACAGGATTCGGCGATTCACCGGCTTGAGCCCATCACGCACGTCGGGTAGCGCGCGCGAGGTGATCACGCTCATCGAGTAATTGATGAACGAATCCTTCATCTCGTCGGTGACATCGCGCGGCATGACGCGTTCGCGGCGCGGCGACGGAGTGGGGGCGGTTTTGGTGCGAGGGGGCATCGGGAGCGGCGATATGGACGGCACGGCGCGCCGGGTCGGCGCGTCGGGAGAGGGAATTAACGCAGGGGCCGCCGACAATGGCACCAGACCCCTACCCGATTGGCAGTGCACCGGCCGGACGATAGGCGGGAGTATAGCGCCCGCATCAAGGCGGGACGGTACCGATGCGCCGAGCGCCTCCCCACAACGACGCACATATTGGCACATGGCCCCCATTGACGCACCTGCCGTCCCCCCGATCCGTCCCCGCTGTCCGGTGCGTCAGGCGCACCCGGCCGACGCCGATGCCATCGCAGCGATCTACAACGAGGGTATCCGCGGGCGGGGAGCCACGTTCGAAACGCGCGAGCGCACACCCGACGACATCGCCACGTGGTTCACCCCGCCCGCCGGGCCGATCGTCTATCCGGTCCATCCGTTTCTGGTCGCCGAGCAGGCGGGGGCCGTGTGCGGCTGGGTGCACGCGTCGGTATATCGGGCCCGGGAGGCGTACCGACGCATCGCGGAATATTCCGTGTACGTGGCGGCCGGGACGCGTGGGCACGGCGTGGGGGACGCGCTCATGACGGCCTTTCTTCCCGAGTGCGAGGCCGCCGGTATCACCAAGCTCGTCGCTCGCATCTTTCCCGAGAACCGCGCCTCCTTGGCGCTCTGCGCGCGCCATGGATTTCGCGTGGTCGGCACCTACGAGCGCCACGCGATGCTCGACGGCGCGTGGCGGGATGTGGTGATCGTGGAGCGGTTGTTCGACCCGGTACTGCGGTAAGCGCGCTTGCGTGTCGCGCTTGCGTGTCGCAGCGCTACGCCGCGGGCGACCCGGCGTGGATCTGCGCGGCCGCGGCCGACAGCTCCGCGGGCGACATCGATTCCAGCGGCAAGGCCAACAACGCGGTCACCCGCGCGGAGAGCGATGCATAGGCGATGGCGAATGCGCCCCGCGCGGCTTCGGGCTCGGTGTGATCGGCCGGATCGGGCAGCCCCCAATGCACGTGCGCCCGGGCATTGGGAAAGATAGGACACGCGTCGCGCGCGTTGTCGCACACGGTGATGGCCAGATCGAACGGCTGCGCCATCACGTCGTCCACGTGCTTCGGCGTCCGCCCGGACCACGTGATGCCGTGGTGCGCCAGCACCTCCTCGGCGAACGGATTGACACGCGCGGCAGGGCGCGAGCCGGCACTCTCTGCCTCGACCAGGCCCGCGGCGCGCTGCGCGCCCCGTACGGCAAACAGCGCTTCACCGATCTGACTGCGCGCGGAATTGCCGGTGCACAGCACGAGTATGCGAAAGGGGGCAACGCTCACGACGGATTCCTCAGAGACTTGTGCATGGCAACGGCCGTCGCCGGACAGGCGCTGGTGAACTCCAGCGTCCGGGCAACACTTGGGGGAACCTCGGCACGCTCCACGCGGGCGAAACCGAAGCGCGGAAAGTACGCTTCGGCCGTCATCGTGAGCAGATACAGCCCATCGATGCCGCGCGTCGTGGCCTGCGCCACGACCTGCTCCACGAGGGCGCGGCCCAATCCGCGCGTTCGCGAGGTTTCACTTACGGCCACCGAACGTAGCAGGGCGTGCTCACCGCACGCTTCGAGCGCCGCCGTGGCGACCAACTGGCCGCCGACCTGCGCCACGACGAACGACGTGGGATCCTCCGCAAGCAACTCGGCCACGCCCGCCACGGGGAGTCCGTTACTCACGAGCAAGACCTCGATAGCCGCACGATCGTTCGCCGTCGCGGCGCGGAACACAGGCAACGTTTCCGGCATGTCCGTTTCGCTCAGGGGCAGCCGTCGGGGCCGCAGCACAGGCCGTCGGCGTCCGTCTTGAAGGCGGCAAGGTTCCGCGTGCCGGCGCCGGACCCGGGCTTGGTGGCACGCACGAAAGCGGCCATGAACTTGCCGTCGATCGCCTCGAGGTTGGCAGAGACGTCCACCCCCGACTCCTGCAGAAACACGCGGGCATCCTCGCTCTTGTACAGGCGCGTGGGTTCGATGTCGATGTCCACGAACCCACTCTCCGCCAGCAACGTACGGAACTCCTGCTCCTCCAGCGCGCCGGCCACGCACCCTACCCACAGTTCCATGCTTCGGCGGACATCGGCCGGTACCTCGCCACGCACCACCACGTCGCTCACGGCGAAGCGGCCGCCGGGCTTGAGCACGCGAAACGCTTCGGCCAGCACCTGACGCTTGTCTCCGGAGAGATTGATGACGCAATTGGAAATGATCACGTCCACCGAATGATCGGGGAGCGGGATCTCCTCGATGCGGCCACGCAGGAACTCCACGTTGGTCACGCCCGCTTCCGCGGCGTTGCGATTGGCCAGCGCGAGCATGTCGTCGGTCATGTCGAGCCCGAACGCCTTGCCGGTCGGCCCGACTCGACGGGCGGAGAGCAGCACGTCGATGCCACCGCCCGAGCCCAGGTCGAGCACCACCTCACCCTCGCGCAGCTCGGCCAACGCCGTGGGATTGCCGCACCCCAGCGACGCCAGCACCGCGGCATTTGGCAGCACGGCGGTTTCACCGTTCACGTAGAGGTTCGACGTGATCGGGTCGACCGTGCCGTTGAATGCGGCGCCCCCGCAGCACGAGTTCACCGGCCCACAGCAGCTCGCTGCCGCCGGCTCCGATACTTCGAGCACGCGACGCGCCGCTTCCCCGTACTTGGCCCGCACCAGCGTGGTGACGTCCTGCGATATGGTCGACATCGGAGCTCCGTTCAAAGAGGACTGCTCAGCCGCAGCACGCGCCGAACACCTTGAGCGACCGCGCGGGCGATGATCCGTCGGTACCGATCAGCCGCACGAGGTCGTGCACTTCTTCCAGCGCCTGCTGGTTGAGCCGGTAATACGACCACCGGCCTTCCTTGCGATCGTTTACGAGCCCGGCCTCCCGCAACACCCGCAGGTGAAACGAAAGTCGCGATTGGGCGGAGTCGAGCGCTCCCTGGAGATCGCACACGCACCGTTCACCGTCGCGCAGCATGTCGAGCACCACCAACCGGGTTTCGTCCGACAGCGCGTGAAAGAGGGCGGAAGCGCGGCAGATGTCGAGAGTGGCCATGGTCATGGCCTTATATTATCAACTTTTTTTGATATATCAACCATCCGCCCGGGCACGGTGACCGTTCGGCAAGCGCCTGCCGGAGCTCTGGTCCGGGCGCGGCGGCCGCCCAGCATGCCTGGTACGGCCGAGCGAGCCCATGTTATCGCAAGCCCGCGCCCGCGTCGAAGACGGCATCGACCGGCACCTGCAGTGCCGTCGCGAGTTGATTGGTCTTTGCAGCGAGACCGACGATCGAGAGGAATTCCGCGTGTTGCGCGTCGGTCATCCCCTTCGCACGCGCCGCGGTCGTGTGTGAGTGCACGCAGTAGCCGCACGCGTTGGTGATGGACACAGCGATGTACACGAGTTCCTTCGTGAGCGGATCGAGATGCGAAGGCGTGGCCATGAGGTGCTTCACCTCCTGCCACGTGTTCTCGAGCAGCGCCGGATCGAAGGCCAGCATGCGCCACAGATTGTTGATGTACTCCGTGTTGCGGGTGGTCCGGATATCATCGAATACGGCGCGCACGCGCGGATCATCTTCGGGACTGGCGGGGAGTTGCCTGGTGGACATTGGACGGGTGAGTGGGCGTGATGGCGAGCTGAGCGGAAATATGGATGGGGTGCGATTCCAACGGCGCCGCCAGCGGGGGCGAGTATGTTTCCCATGGTACTCTGCGGCGACGGCGTGCGCGTGACCAGCGTACCACCCTCTACAGGATCGAGTCATGCCACGACTATCGCATCCCGAACGGCATTTCACGGAACGTATCGGCTGGCTCCGCGCCGCCGTACTTGGGGCGAACGACGGCATCGTGTCTACTGCCGCGCTGGTGGTGGGCGTCGCGGCCGCCGGCACGGAGCGAGCCCCCCTGCTCGTGGCGGGACTGGCCGGACTGGTGGCCGGTGCCATGTCCATGGCGGCCGGCGAATACATCTCGGTGAGCTCGCAGGCCGACACCGAAAGGGCCGACCTCGCGCGTGAGCGCAACGAACTGGCGCTCGACGCCGAGGGGGAACTGCGCGAACTCACGTCGATCTACGTGGCACGCGGCCTTGCCCCGGATCTCGCTCGGCGGGTGGCCGAACAGCTGACCGCGCATGATGCGTTGGCGGCCCACGCGCGCGACGAGCTGGGTATCAGCGAGGTGCTATCGGCGCGGCCCGTTCAGGCGGCGCTTGCATCGGCCGCAACGTTTGCCGTTGGTGCCGCACTCCCGTTGGGGGTCGCCGCGCTGACGCCGCCGTCTGCTGTCATCGCCACCGTCGCCGCGAGTTCACTCATCTGTCTCGCCGGACTCGGCGCCGTGGCGGCGAGTGCCGGCGGCGCCGGACGCCTCCGCGGCGCGGCGCGCGTCACCTTCTGGAGCGCGCTGGCGTTACTGATGACCGCGCTCGTCGGTCGCGTGTTCGGCGCCGCCGTCTAAGCACGCTCACGCGCTTGCGCTCGAACGGGTATAGTGAACGGGTCCGCCACCCACGAGCTCCTGACCAATGCTGACCACCTTCGACGAACGGGTCCGGGGAGCACTCACCCGGATGATTGCTGAGCTCGGGCATGCTCCGCCCAACGCGGTGCTGGCGGACGCGCTCTCCTGCTCCGTGCACGAGGTCGAGCAGTCATTGAACGCCTTGAGCGACGCCCACGCACTCCTCCTGCACCCGGGCACCACCACACCGTGGGCCGTGCACCCCTTCGCTCTGTCGCCCGGTTCGTGCTGGGTCGAGATCGCACACCGCGGTTGGTGGGCCAATTGCCTCTACTGCGGCCTTGGCATTGCCGCGGCGGTAGGCGGTGACGCCGAGATCAGCACCCGCATCGGTGGCGAGCGGGAACAGGTGGTCGTGCAGATTCGCAACGGCGCCGTGCAGGAACGCGACCTGCTGTTTCACCTGTCGACACCTCCCAGACATTGGTGGGACAACGTCATCCACGCCTGTGCGAGCTTCCAGCCGTTTCGTTCGGAGGAGGAGATAGACCGCTGGTGTACGCGACATGCCCTGCCGAGAGGGGCGGTCGTGCCACTCCCGCAGCTGTGGGAGTTTGCGCGCGACTGGTATGGCGCCTACCTCGAGGAGCCGTGGCGCAAGCGAAGCGCCCAAGACGCGGAGCAACTGTTCCGCCGGCACGGCTTCACCTCCCCGTTCTGGTCGCTCACGTGATCGCCATCGACAGCGCTGCCTTGCACCGCTCCTCCTGACCGCCGGAGATGGTCTCGGGCGCGCTGTCGTTCGCGCGCGGCCTGCAGCCGCCGCACAGCGTTGTGCGCCTCGCCATGTGAGATGCCATCAGCCCCCGCCAATTCCCGGTAGGGCGCGTCGGGTGTGAGCGAGAATTGCAGGGCAACGGCGACATCTGCGGGCTTGGGCGACACAACAGACTCCGTGTCCAGTGTTCATGAACCGCGGACGCCATCGATGTGAAGCCGTCAAGTATTCGGCATAGTGGAGCATGTCGAACAGACCGTCCATCCGACCCGGAACGAGACATCCCTTCCGAACCAAGAATCGCCCTACCCTGCACCGAAAGCACAAACGCCGCCGTCACTCGTAAGTGACGGCGGCGCTTGCATTTGCCCGAAGGCAATTGCCCCTCCTGGGGTCGAACCAGGAACCTTCTGATCCAGAGTCAGACGCTCTGCCAGTTGAGCTAAGGGGCAGCTGGCACACCCGACCGAAGTCCGGTGAGCCGTCAAATATATGTGGAGCCGACCCAAGGGGAAGTGGCCAAGGCACCCAAACGTCGCTCAGGACTCGCCACCACCGAGGACCTGGCGCATGAACGCCGCCACCTCCAGTACAAACGGCGCGTCCGCCGCGGCCGGCTGCCATACCAGCCGCTCGCCGCACACCTCTGGGCGATCCGACTCGGCCCAACGCTCAATGAGCTCCGAATCGAGATCCACCAGCCAGCATTCGATCCCCGCCCGCTGGTACCGCGGCCGCTTGCGCAACCGGTCGGCTCGCGCCGTAGACGGCGACAACACTTCGATGGCCAGAAAGGGCGCGGGCGGAGGCACTTCGCCCCGTACGACATCCAAGCCCACGGGATGAATGACGAGCACGTCGGGCTGCACCAGCGTGAATGGGTCGAGCACCACATCGTACGGCGAGAACATCAGCTCGCCGACGTGCTGTTGGTCGACATACGCCATGAGCATCGCTCCCAGCCGCGCCACCGCGCGCTGATGCACGAAGCGGGGTGTGGGACTCACCAACAACTCCCCGTCCACCGTCTCGTAGCGATTACCGTCGGCCGGCAACGCCCACACGTCCTCGACGGACCAGCGACGCACATTCGCGACAGACATACCCATATTCTGCTCGGCTCTCGGCGGTTTCCGCAACTCGGCACCATCATGCGCCAAGATTCCACGAGGGTAACGAAACGCCGTCACCCTCGTTACGCCGATCACATCAATCGAACGCAGCGCACGTTTACCCCTTCTTCACTTCCTTCGCCCAGCTGTCGCGCAGCCCCACAATGCGGTTGAACACCCGCTTCTCCGCCGTGCTGTCCTCGGGTTCGGCATAGAAATACCCCACCCGCTCGAACTGGTAGCGCGAGCCGAGCGGGTCGTCGAGCACGCCGGGTTCGGCCTTGGCGTGCGCAATGACCACGAGCGACTGCGGGTTGAGGGCACTCAGGAAGTCCTGCCCGTCCGGTACGTCGTCCGGATCGGGCTGCGCGAACAGTCGATCGTACAAGCGCACCTCCACGTCGGCCGCGTGCGCCGCACTCACCCAGTGAATGGTGCCCTGCACCTTGCGACCATCGGGCGCGCTGCCGCTGCGCGTGGCCGGATCGTACGTGCAATGGATCTCGACGATCTCGCCGGCCTCGTTCTTCACCACCTGCTGGCAGGTGATGAGATAGCCGAAGCGCAGGCGCACTTCACGGCCCGGCGACAGCCGATAGAACTTCTTCGGCGGGTCTTCCATGAAGTCGTCGCGATCGATGTACAACTCGCGCGAGAACGGCATGCTGCGTGAGCCGGTCTTGGGCACATCATGCGGATAGTCCTGCGCCTCGAGCTGCTCGACCTGCCCTTCCGGATAATTGGTGAGCACCACCTTCACCGGATTGAGCACGCACAACCGGCGCGGCACTTCCATGTTGAGGTCGTTGCGCACCGCGTGCTCGTACGTGGCGTACTCCACCCGCGCATCCTTGCGCGCCACGCCGATCACCTCGGCGAAAGCGCGAATGGCCTCGGGCCGCACGCCGCGACGACGCAACCCCGCGATGGTAGGCATGCGGGGGTCGTCCCAGCCGCTCACGTGCCCTTCGTTCACGAGACGCAGCAGCTTGCGCTTGCTGAGCACCGTGTAATCGAGCTCAAGGCGGGCGAACTCGATCTGCGTGGGCGGGTTCTCGTAGCCGGCTTCACGCACCAGCCAGTCGTAGATCTCGCGTGCATCCTTGAACTCGAGGGTGCACAGCGAGCGCGTGATCCCCTCGATGGCGTCGCTCAGCCCGTGTGCGAAATCGTACAGCGGGTAGATGCACCAGTCGTTGCCGCGCCGGTAGTGATGTGCATGACGGATGCGCAGCAGCAGCGGATCGCGCATGATCATGTTGGAGTGCGCCATGTCGATCTTCGCGCGCAGCACCTTGGCGCCGTCGGGAAACTCGCCGGCCTTCATGCGGCGCAACAGGTCGAGGTTCTCCTCGGCCGTGCGGTCGCGCCACGGGCTCGGCGTGCCGGCGCTCGTCACCGTGCCGCGGTTGGTGCGGATCTGTTCTTCGTTCTGATCGTCGACGTACGCTTTGCCCTGCTGCACGAGCATCTCGGCGATCGCGTACAGCTGCTCGAAGTAGTCGGAGGCGTAGTAGAGCCCGTCCCACTGAAAGCCCAGCCACTGCACGTCACGCTGGATGGACTCGACGTACCGGATGTCCTCCGTGGCGGGATTCGTGTCGTCGAAGCGCAGGTTGCACGTGCCGCCGAACTCCTGCGCGATGCCGAAGTTGAGGCAGATGCTCTTGGCATGCCCCATGTGCAGGAACCCGTTGGGCTCCGGCGGGAAGCGGGTGGCAGGGGCGCGACCAAAACGACCGGTCGCCACGTCGTCTGCGACCATCTCGCGGATGAAGTCGCGGCGCGGCGCCGGGGAATTGTCGGAGTTCGTGGAGTCGGACACGTGTGTACGGGTAAGGAGGACCACCGAATCTAATCCCGGCCGGTATACATCGGTGCATCCGTCGCCTTATCCTGCGTCCATGCGCTTCACCCGCTCCCGCCTGGTCTTCGTCGCTGCCATGGTGGTGCCCCTCGTCGGGGGGTGCCGGGCCGCTGCCATGGCCCACGGTGGAGACGCGCGCACGGCACTGGTGCACTTCGACGACCTCATCGCCGGGTTCGAATACCGGTTCACCAACGTGGGGCGCCACCCCAAGGTGCAGAACGGGCGTATGCGCATTGCCCGGTACGCCTTCGCGCCTTCCAAGCTGGTGGACGACACGGCCATCTGGACCAGCATGCGCACCAGCCGGACCGGCGCCGATCGCGAGGTGGAGTGGCAGGCGGGACTGGTGAACAACCGGTTCACGTTCACCCCGCGGGCCAACGGGCCGGTCCCGTCGAGGCTTGGCGAGCAGCGTCATCTCATCGCGGTGTCGCAGCGTGGGCCCGCCGAATGGTTCTGGCACACGGTCGTGGAGCACCACGTGGGCACCATGCCCCCGTCACGCTCCAACGAGGTGGCACGCGCGCTCTTCGCGAGCGCCGAACGGCCTGGCACCGCGATGCGGGTGGATTACCGCGCGGCGTTTCCCCGTACCACGAGCGCCCTCGGCCGACTGCTCACGATCGACTCCATCGTCACCACCTCGCAGCTCGATGGCTCGACGCTGGTCTCGATGCAGATCCGCATCGACGCCCGCAACCTCGCGGCGTTGGGCTTTCCGGCGTACGCGCGATTTCTGCAGAAATACATCGAGGCGGCGCGGTACCACCTGCGGCTTTCCGACCGTTACGGCAACGACTATTTCGATGCCAGCGCGGTGAACCGTCTGCTCACCCTCCGGTTCCGCACCCGGCGGGGCGAACTGCAGCCGATTACCGGGCCGCCGCGCCCGATGCCGGACACGATGCTGTTCGCCATGGATGCGAGCATCAAGTACGGCCTCTTCACCATCGGCTTTTCGAATCTCATTGCCGATTTCGTGCATGTGGACAGCCCGCGGGAGAATGCGTGGCAGCTGCGCTTCACGCGCGAGCCGAAGTGGCATCTGCCACTGATCGCCGAGCAGCTGTTGAACTCCACCATCCGCTATCCATTCGAAGGCAACGGGGTGTACATGCGGCTGGGTCTTCGTGTCGGACCCGGCGGGCAGACGCTGAGCGAGCGGGTGGTGGATGTCGCGGTGAAGGAGAGCGCGCTCATGCGCTGGCTCGGCAATCTGGGCTTCGGCGCGATGACCGACTTCGCCGGCACGGTGGAGGAGGAGGAAAACCGCTTCCTCACCGAGCTGTTCCGCGCGATGCGGGCCGACATGGCCGCCCTGGCCAGGACGTCCTGACAGGCGCCCGTCTAGGTGGCCCAAAGCAAAGAACCCCAACAGGGATACCCTGTCGGGGTTCGACAACTGCCACGCGCGCCGTCATTGGAACTCTCCGTCCTACCGAACGGCGGCGGGCTTTCGTTGTTCTTGCGCTGGACGATGCACCGGGTACCGGCGTCACACCAGCGCCGAACCGGTCACGGTTCGGTTGCCTTTCGTACCGGCGGGGTCACGAAAGGTTCCAACGATGGAGCTGAGGGGGCTCGAACCCCTGACCTCTGCAATGCGAATGCAGCGCTCTCCCAGCTGAGCTACAGCCCCAGGTACCCAGACAACAAAGGCCCCGCACCTGTGGCGCGGGGCCGATCGGGTAACGGAGGGAAGGTAGCGCGTGGGCGGGGGAAGTCAAGCAGCACGCCGTCGTCTTGCCTCCGGGCGCTCGGCAGCGCGGCAGCGCGGAAGCGGAATCTCGAGCCACGGGAAATGCAACAACGAGGCGTGGGCGGGCGTTGACCGGCATGATGGACGTCTCCGACTTCTCCCTGCCCTTCGGGTGTGCCGACGCGGGCGCCCATGCGCTCGACTCCGACTTCGTGCGCGACCAGCTGGTACCGCGCACGGTCGATCTGAACGGCAAGACCTACCGGCCGGACGGCGAGTACGTGCTGTACTGGATGCAGTCCACGCACCGGCTCGACGAGAACTGGGGACTGAGAGCCGCCATCCGGACGGCCAACCGTGTCAATCTGCCGGTCGTCGTTCACCAGGGGCTCGACCCCACGTATCCGCACGCGAGCGACCGGCATCACACATTCATCCTGCAGGGCGCGCGCGACACGGCGCGTCACGCCGGGCAGTTGGGGCTGCACTATCAGTTCGTATTGCGACGGCGGCGCGACGACGACCGGCGGGTGCTCGACCGGCTGGCGGCGCGGGCGTATGTGGTGTTCACTGATCTGTTCCCTACGGCGGGCGTGCGCGAGCGCACGGAGCGTCTGGCCGAACGGGTGCACTGCCGTGTGCTGGCCGTGGACAGCGTGTGCACGGTGCCCAGCGGAACGTTCACCAAGCCCGAGTTCGCGGCGCGCACCATCCGACCCAAGATCGCGAAGCTGCTCAACGTGGCGCTCGAGCCGGTGCGCGACGAACTGCCGCGCGTGGCGCTCACCGACACGCTGCGCGCGTCGCTGCGCGACACCATCGCGGCGGGCGGTGGCCTCGTGCCACTGCCGCTCGCCGGAATGAGCGACGAGGAGATCGCACACGAGGTGGCGCAGTGCGAAATCGACCACGCCGTGCCGGCCGTGAGTCAGCGCGGCGGCAGCGTGGCCGCGCTCGAGCGATGCGTACAGTTCATGCGCGGCGGCCTGCCACATTACGACGAACAGCGCAACGAGGCCGGCAACGGCGAGGGCACGTCGCGCCTGTCACCGTATCTGCACTACGGCCAGATCGCCTCGGGACGCGTGCTGCGTGAGGCCCGCGCGCGACGGGGAGACGTGGGCGCTTCCGACGCCGATCTCGAGGCGTTCGTGCAGCAGGTCACCACGTGGCGCGAGCTCAGTTTCAACTGGTGCGTCCGCACGCGGCATTTCGACCGGCTGTCATCGTTGCCCGACTGGGTGCAGCGGACGATGGCGGAGCACGTGAACGACCCGCGGCCACAGCGCTATCCCCTCGAGGATCTCGAGAGCGCCACCACCGGCGACCGCCTGTGGAACGCGTCGCAGCACGAACTCGTGTCGCAGGGGATCATCCACAACTACCCGCGCATGCTCTGGGGCAAGACCATCCTGCTCTGGACGGAGAACTACGAGCAGGCGCGGACCTGGATGTTTCACCTCAATGACAAGTACGCGCTCGACGGCCGCGACCCGAACAGCGTTGGCGGCATCATGTGGTGCCTTGGCCTGTGGGACCGCCCGTGGGGCAACAAGCCCGTGTGGGGCGGCATCCGCCCCATGGTCACGCACCGGGCGAAGTTGAAGTTCGACGTGGAAGGGTACATCGCGCGTGTGCGGGGAACGCGGCTCATCTGAGCGGTCGTCAAACGGTGCTTCTGTAATTCCGCTGTTAGAATTCCTCGATGCCGACGCTCAATCCCGCCATCCTTCCCGCCGTCTCTGCCGTGCGCACCGCCGCCGAGCGGCTGCGGGCGTTCCTGCCGCCGAGCCGCATCATCCGCCACGAGACGCTCTCCGCGCAGCTTGGCGTGGACGTGTGGTTCAAGCTGGAGCTCGAGAATCCCACAGGATCGTTCAAGGTGCGCGGCGCGTACAACGTGCTCGCCGGACTCTCGCCCGACGAGCGCGCGAAGGGCGTCGTGGCGTCGAGCGCGGGCAATCACGGGCTTGGCGTGGCCTATGCATCCAAGGCGTTCGGCGCCCCGGCCATGCTGTACGTGCCGGTCACGGCGCCGCAGGTGAAGAAGGACGGCATTCGCGCCCTCGGTGCCACGGTGAACGACGAGGCGGCCGACTACGACGTGGCCATGGTGATGGCGAAGGCGCATGCGCAGCGGGAAGGCATCCGCTTCATCAACCCGTGTCTCGGTCTCGACTTGCTCGCCGGGCAGGGAACGGTCGCGCTGGAGTTGCTCGACCAGGTCCCTGACTTGCAGACGGTACTGATCTGCACCGGCGGCGGCGGCCTGTTGGGCGGGATGGGGGCCGTCCTGCGGCACCTCGCACCCGGCGTGCGCGTGATCGGGGTACAGAGCGTCGAAACGGCGGCGATGGCGAAGAGCGTGGCGGCCGGCCACGTGGTGGACACGCCTGTCACCCCGACACTCGCCGACGGGCTGTCGGGACAGATCGACGACGATGCGCTGCACATTGGACAGGTGTGCGCCGACGACCTGCTCGTGGTGACGGAAGCGGAACTCGGCGAGACCATTGCCTGGTTGCACCGCACAACCGGCATGGCGGTGGAGGGCGCTGGCGCGGTGACGGTGGCGGCACTCCGGCATGGATACGTCGAGGCGCCGCACGGCCCGCTTGTCGCCGTGGTGAGCGGCCGCAACATCGACCCCTCCCGACTCGACATGCTCGTCCGGCAGCATCCGGGCTGATCGGGCGTCGCGCAAGCAAGGGCCGGACCTATCGAGGCCGGGCGTACCCGATGGTGGCCCGGCCTTCTCACGTTCGCGGGAGGGAGCAACCGGGGCTGCCGGCGTCGACAGGGGCGCGGATACGGCATACGGCGTGTCCCGCAGCGTGGGGCTCGGATGGAGCCATCACACTCAGGGAAGACTGACGGAGAAGGCGGGGGACGGGTCTATATTCGAGCATGCCGCTCCTCGTCCGCTTTTTGGGTACCGCCGCCTCCCGCCCCACCGTCGAGCGGGGGGTCGCCTCGCTCGCCATCGTTCGGGAGGGACAGACGCTTCTGTTCGATTGTGGCGAAGGTACGCAGCGCCAAATGATGCGCTACGGGGTCTCCTTCGCGTTCGAGGATCTCTTTTTTACGCACACCCATTCGGACCACATCCTCGGGATCACCGGACTCATCCGTACCCTGGCGTTGCAGGGGCGGACCGACCGGCTCCGGCTGTGGGCCCCGCGTGGGGCCGGAAAAATGTTGCGTCAGTGCATCAGTTTGGGTGGCGAGCGCACCACGTTTCCGGTTGACATCACCGAACTGGAGGCCGGCGCAACACTCGCCCGGGGCGACTACCGCATCGAGACATTCGCCGTCGAGCATGGCCCCTCCACGTCGCTGGGGTACGCGTTGGTGGAGGAAGAGCGGAAGGGACGGTTCAATCCCGACCTGGCGCGGGAACTCGGGATCCCGGAGGGACCGCTCTGGGGGCGCATCCATCGGGGGGAGAACATCACCCTCGACGACGGGCGGGTGATCGAGCCATCGGTCCTCGTGGGCGAACGCCGCCGCGGCCGGCGCATCGTGCTCACCGGGGACACCCGTCCCTGCCCGGCAACCGTCGAAGCGGCCCGCGACGCCGACCTGCTCATTCACGAGGCGACGTTCGCCGACGAGGAAGCCGCCCGCGCTATCGAAACGGGGCACAGCACCGCCCGTGAGGCCGCCGAGGTGGCGAAGGCCGCCGGTGCCCGGCGTCTGGCGCTCACGCACATTTCGGCGCGCTACTCCCTCAATGCCAGGGACCTCGAGCGCGAGGCGCGGCAGGTGTTCGCCGACACGATGGTCGTGAAGGACGGCACCGAAATCGAACTCGGGCTCACCGAGGAACCGGCCGCGACAACGGACGCCGCTACGTCCTGAGCTGCCGCAGTTTCCGCAGGGCCGGCACGCGCCACGCGACCGTCGCGGCCACGCCCAACGTGGCGATGCCGCCCACCACCACCGCCGTGACCGCTCCCCACCAACGGGCGGTGAGTCCGCTCTCGAACGCACCGATTTCGTTCGAGCTGCCGATGAAGATCTGATTCACGCTCGACACGCGTCCCAGCAATGCCTCCGGCGTGCGCATTTGCAGCATGAGACTGCGGATCACCACGCTCACCATGTCGCTCGCGCCGCCCAGCGCCAGCAAGGCGATGGACAGCGGGAGGTTCCGGCTCAGTCCGAAGCCAATGGAGCAGAGGCCGAAGCCGGTCACGGCCAGTAGCAGATTGCGCCCCGAATGCGCGAAGGGGGGAAACCGCGTGAGCAGCACGCTCGCGACGACGGCGCCCGCGGCCGGCGCGGCGCGCAACAGTCCGAGCCCGGTGGGGCCGGCGTGCAGAATCTCCCCGGCGAATACCGGCAGCAGGGCCACGGCGCCGCCGAACAGCACGGAGAACAGGTCGAGCGACAGGGCGCTCAACAGCAGTGCGTCGCCGAAAACGAAGCGCAGGCCGCCGAGTATGGCGACGCGTATGGGTTCGTCGTGGCTCTCGCGCACGGGCGAGGTGTGGCGCACCGACACGAGCCCCAGCACCGCAAACGCCATGAGGACGGCATCGACCGCGTAGCTGAGCGTGACGCCGCCGATGGCGTAGAGTATGCCGCCGAGGGCGGGACCCAGGACGGCGGCGAGCTGCCAGCTGCCGCTGCGCCACGTCACCGCGTTCTGGTAGAGGGTGCGTGGCACCAACTCGGCGCTCAGCGCCTGACGCGCCGGCTGCAGAAACGCGCGAGCCACGCCGCTCACGACGATCACCCCGTAAATCGCGCGCACGCGGGCAGGCGCGGTGAGCGGTACACCGCCGATGGGTGCCGGGTGCCCGAGCCACCACAGTGCCAGCGAACATCCCACGAGCGCCGAGAGCGCGAGCAGGGCTACACGGCGCCGATCATGCGTGTCGGCCACATGTCCCGCGACCAGCGACATGCTGATCGCCGGCAGCGCCTCGGCCAGTCCCACGAGTCCCAACGCGAGGGGATCGCGCGTGAGGTCGTAAATCTGCCATCCTACGACCGTGCCCTGGATCTGAATACCCAGGGTCAGCGTGAACAGCGCGAGGATGTAGCGCCGGAAATTGGGCAGGCGAAGCGCTGCGAACGTGTCGGGAACGTCGCCGGGTTGGGCATCAGCCATGTAGCTAAACTAGCCGCATGGGTGAACGACGCACCACGATTCGCGCACTCGAGTTGAAACGAGGCCTGCTATCCCGCCTTCCGTGCTTCGTCCTGGCGTTCTTCGAGACGACGCCGGCGCCGGGCCTGCGCGGCCTCGTAGCGCCGCTCCTGCTCGTCGGTTTGAGGCAACACCTTCACGATGGGCACGGGGCGACCATTGCGATCGATGGCCACGAAGGTGAGGTAGCAGGTGTTCGTGTGACGACGGGTCCCGTTGATCAGGTCTTCGGCTTCGACGCGCACGCCGATTTCCATGCTGGTGTTGCCAACGAAGTTCACACTCGCCTTGCAGGTGACGAGGTCACCCACGTGGATCGGCTCGCGGAAATCCACGCGATCGATGGACGCCGTCACGCACGCCGTACGCGCGTGCCGGAACGCCGCGACGGCCGCGGCCTTGTCCACCATGGCCATGATGGCACCACCAAAGGCATGCCCGAGGATGTTGGCATCCTGCGGCATGATGAGTTCACTCGTCTCGTGCTGCGAGTCGCTGACGGGACGGGCAGAGCGTTCGGTCATGGCCGGGGCGTGTATGAGGCACGGCGCAGCAGAGTACGCGCCGTGAACAGCGGGACGCCAGGCAGGCGCCGCGCCGCGCGCTGCACGAGGCCGTCGAGCGCGGTTGATACATCGAAGGCGCGGGCCAGTGCGGCGCGACTGGCGCTGTCGAGCGGTGGCTCCTCGAGCGCGATCAACTGATAGGCTGGGGCCACTACGGTCGCGACCGGCCACTCGGCCCGCGACGTCGTGAGCCCCCGCGCGCGCAACACCAGCGCGAGTGCATCGCCGTCGGCCGAAGGCGTCGCCACCACGTCGTATGCCGCACGCTCCCAGCGCACGCGACTGGAATCTGTGCTCCATTCGGGGAGTGTGCCGCGCACGGCACCCCACCAGGCGGGCGCCTTTACCCCGATGGGCGGCAGATACAGCGCCAGCGCCTCACCGTCGGCCGAGTGGCCCGGTACCATGAAGGCGATGGCAGGATCTCGCGACAGGTCGGTGAGGCCGAAGCTCGTGGAATCGAATACGAAACTGTCGAGCGTTCCCACTGCCGCGGAAGCGCGGTCGTCGCCGGACGTACTCGCCTGGCGGATGCTGTCGGTGAGCTGGGTCAGCGACGCGTGCGCCTGCGCCATCACCTTCGTGGCTTCCTCGGCGCCAAGCAGGTCGGCCAGCGTGGCGAGATGCCCGCTGCGCACGTCCACCACGTAGCGACGGCCACGATGTTGATGCGGCGGCCCCCCATCGATGTCGGCGTTGAGGAGATGTTCGAAGGTAAGATACGGTCCGTGCACGTCGATGATCTCGATCTCGTCGTGCACCACGGTGCGCGGATCGTCGGGCGCCTCTTCGTCGTTCGGATCGATTTCCGCTTCCGCCGGGTTGGCCTTGCGCCACGCGGTCAGTTCGCGCATGACGGTGCTGTCGGCGAACAGCAGCGTGCTGTCCTTCGACTGCAGCGCGCGTGACCACAAACGCGCGGTGGCAAACGATGCGTCGGGATACTCGGCGCCATCGTCGGCAAGGAACACTTCGAACAGGCGGCCGTCCACCTGGGTGAGCAGGATGGGCGCGCTGCGCACGCGCATCCCCTCGCCGCTGCTGCGCACCCAGTACGTGGAGTCGCCGGCCGCGAAGAGGAACTCGGCGGCCGGCAGGGCATCACCGCTGCGCGGGGTGTCCGACGTGCACGCCGCGGTGACGGCCGCGGCGAACGCCACCACCGCACCCAACCCAGCCCATGGACGACGGGTCACGGCCATTCAGCGCCCCGCCACCAGCGCGCGCACCCCATCGACCAGCCGCGTGATTTCCGAGGCGTTGGTGTAACAGGCGCAACCCGCGCGCACGAAGCCCTCCTGTGCGAAGCCGAGACGGCGCGCCACCGTGGTGGCGTAGAAGTCACCGTGCGATACGTACACGCCGCGCGGCGCGAGGAACTTCGCCACCACTTCGGAGTCATGCCCATGCACGCGGAACGAGAGCGTCGGCGTGCGCGGCGTGCCCGGCGCGGGGCCGTACAACGAGACCTGCGGGATGTCGGCCAACCCATGCCACAGCTGCGCGAACAGTTGCTCCCCGCGCTCGTGCAAGCCGTGCATGGCCGTCGCCAGACGGTCGCGGCGTGGCGCCACCATGTCGTCGCCGGCGATGCTGGCCAGAAACTCGACCGCCGCCGCCGCCCCCACGATGCCCTCGTGATTCTGCGTACCGGTTTCGAGACACTCCGGCACCCAGTCGGGAGCCGGCTCGAGACGCGGCAGGTCGAGCGCAGCCGTGGCGTCGGCCCGACCGTACACGACGCCCACGTGCGGGCCGTAGAACTTGTAGGCACTGCACAGCAGGAAGTCGGCGCCGATGGCCTGTACATCCACAAGAGTGTGCGGCGCGTAGTGCACGGCGTCCACCACGGTGATGGCGCCGGCCGCGCGCGCCAGGCGCACAAGATGCGGCACATCGCTCACCGTGCCCAGGATGTTCGAGGCCGCGCCGATGGCCACCACCTTCGTGCGATCGCTGAGCAGGCGCTCGAGCGCGCCCTCTTCGTGGCGGCACGTGTCGAGGTCGAGGGGCAGCCACTTGAGCACGGCGCCCCGCTCCTTCGCCAGCGCCTGCCACGGGGCCACGTTCGCATGGTGGTCGAGCTCGGTGACGATGATTTCGTCGCCCGGCTGGAGCCCACGACCGATGGCGCGCGCGATATGGAAGAGCAGAGTCGTCATGTTGGCGCCGAACGCGATTTC
>DCZC01000059.1 GCA_002331565.1 Gemmatimonas sp. UBA2094 | reverse complement strand
AGCAGCACCGCGCCGACGTGCTGGTACTGGCAATCCCTGCCCCACAGGCGATCACTCTGCTTGGCGATAGCGTACCGGGCGTGGGTGAGGTGCTGCGCGCGGTGCGCATGGCGCCGTGCTGGAGCACCATGGTGGTGTTCGACGGCCCGCCGCCGGTACGCATTACCGAGCAACTCGTGCACGGGGAACTACAGACGAGCGACGATCGGGTGGCGCGCTGTCTTCGCCAGCCGGCGATGCCGGGGCGCCCCACCGCCGAGGCGTGGGTTGTGCAGTCGGGCACGACATGGAGCCGCGACCACCTCGAGCGCACCGCCGACGACGTGTGCGCAGAGATCGTTCCACTGCTGCGTACGCATCTGGCAATCGCGGGCGAGGTCCAACACGCCGCCAGTCATCGTTGGCGATACGCGCGTACCGAAACGGGGGCCGACGTGACCTGCCTCTGGGACACCGGCGCGCGCCTCGGCGCCTGTGGAGACTTCGCGCACGGTTTCCCGCAGGCAGCCAGCGAGGTGGAGCGCGCGTGGCTGAGCGGGGTGGCGATGGCCGGACGCATTCTGGGGGGATGAACGTCACGCTCACCCCCCCAGTCCACGACCATCAGCGACGTCGTCGAAGCGTTACGGCTGCTTGAAGTACGCCGCGTCGGGAGTGCCGAAGGTGACGATCTGGCTGGTCAAGATCACGTCACCCTGTCCGTTCCGCTGCACGAGCGTGGTCGCGACCTTCTTGCCCTCGAAAACCTTGTAGTCCTTGTAGACCGCCGTCTGCGGACCCATGGGCGTGTTGGTCACCATGCCCACGCGAAGCCCGCTGGCCACGTCGAAATATTCGGTGATGGTGCGACCGCTCTTCGTGGTCGCTTCTACCTTCCACGCATCGGCCCCTTCGAACGGTTCCTTGCCCACCACCGCGGCCTTCATATAGCGCGACGGGTCGAGGAACGCCGCGCCGTCCGGGCTCGGTTCGGCGAGATCTTTCACCTGCTCGGCCGGCATGGGCTGCATCCCCTGCCCCTGATCGACCCACCCCTTTTCGCCGTCGAATCCCTGGTCGATCTTCACGATACCCAGGTCGATGATCATGCGCATTTTGTTGGGCAGCGCCGTGTGACGCTCGTACGAACCCGAGATGCCGGCAAACGTTACATTGGCCGTGCCCTTATCGGTGCGACCCACCACCGACTTCCACGCCGCTCGTCCCCCCACGGCCTCGGCGAATTTGTCGTACACCTGCTGGACGGTGGGTTGCTGCGCTTCGGCACGCACGGCTCCACCAACCATCGTCACGGCAGCGATCACTGCCGATGCAAAGTGACGCATCGAAACTCCAGGTGAGAGAAATACGAAACCCTTGCACACCACTACCGCGCGAGGGCCCGAGTGGTTTCACGGCGATCCGAGTGCCGGGGGTTACGCCGGTACGATTCCGGCGAACGGCGCATCGGCACCGGCCCGCAGCGCCTCGATGCGTTCCATCGTGAAGTCCACCAATTCCTGCATCGTCGCGGCGTCGAACACGAGCTTGGCCCCCGCCGCGGCGTAGAGTTCCGGGAGCGTGCGCGTGCCGCCCAGCGCGAGGAACTGCTTGTACATCGCTACGGCATTCCCCGCATCCTGCACCGCATTGCGGAACACTTGCAAGGCGCCGAGCTGGGCGATGCCATACTCGATGTAGTAGAAGGGCAGCTCGAAGATGTGGAGCTGACGGTACCACCGTGCCACGCGCTCCCGCTCGAGGCCTGTCCAGTCGACTCCCTGCTCGTAGTCGGCACGCAGCTGCAGCCACTTGGCGTCACGCGCATCGCGATCGGCGCCCGCCTTGTCGGTGTAGATCCACGCCTGGAAGGCGTCGACGCTGGCAATGTGCACGAGCGCCCCCAACACGTCCTCGAGATGCTCGAGCCATGCCACGCGTGCTTCCTGCGGGTTGTAGTAGCCGTCAGGCTTCACGAGATACGGCATAGCCAGCAATTCCATGCTCATGGACGCAAGTTCGGCGGCTTCGTGCCCCGTCTTGCGCATCCACTCGAAGGGGAGCGCGTGGGTAGCGAAGTCGTGGAAGCAGTGTCCTGCCTCATGGACGAGCGTATTCACATCGTCTGGCACGCCCACGGCATTCATGAAGATGAACGGACGGCCGCGGAACGACAGGTCGGTGCAATAGCCTCCGGGTGCCTTGCCGGGGCGGCTTTCGAGATCGAGGAGCGACTCCTCGGCCATGAGCGCGAACTGCCCGCCGAGTTCCGGATCGACGCGGCGGAAGATGTTGCGCGCACGATCGACGAACGTATCGACCGAGTCGAACGGGCGCAGCGGCTCCGTGGCGTCGAGATCCACACTGGTGTCCCACGGGCGCAGCACATCCACGCCGAGAGACGCGCGGCGATGCTCCATGAGCTTCGCCACGGCGGGTGTCACGGTGGCCCGCACAGCCTCGTGGAAACCAGCCGTATCGCGTGGCGTGTAGTCGAACCGATGCTTCGCGGCGAAGCAGTAGTGCTGGTAGTCGGCAAATCCGGCTTCGCGGGCAACGGCGATGCGCAGCTGGTACATGCGATCGAAGCACTCGGCCAGTTCGTCGCGCTTGTCGAGATAGGCCGAGGCGCCCAGCCGGAAGGCGCGTTCGCGCACGGCGCGGTCGGCCGCCTTGAGGTACGGCTGCAACTGCGGGATAGTCTTCGGTTCGCCGTCCCAGTCGACACTCAGCCCACCGACCAGCTTCTGATAGCCCGCCGACAACTCCTCGATGCGCGAGAAACGTTCGACGTTGGCTTCGCGGAAGATCTCGATATCGCTGCGAAACCGGTGCAGCGTGGTTTCGAGATCGGGACGCGACCATCCCGTCTCGAGGAGGCGACGCGCCAGGCGCACTTGCTGCTCCTCGAGTTTGGGGAAGATGTCCATGGAGAAGCGCAGGTACGCCGCCTCACGCGCCGCATCGCCCGTGTCGGCGGTGTAGGCAATCATCGCGAGCGTGCCCGCCTCGCCGATCAGCGTGTCGAGGCGTGACCACGTGGCGAGCCACGGTTCCACACTGTCGCCCGAGGCATCGAGCGGCACCGTGGCCAGCGAGTCGTAGTACGGCAACACGTCGTTCCACGACGCGTTACGGAACGCCTCGGGAGAGGCAGGAAGCTCGATCATCGAGCGGTGGCTCTCAGTCATTCACCATACGGGATCCAGATGTTCTTCACCTGCACGGCGCGGCGTAGGAAGTCGCGTCCTTCGCCGGCGCGCGGGTCCAACCATTCCCGTCCCGTCCATTCGGTCCAGGTGCGCTTCAGATTGGCTGCCGATGCCTTCTCGACCGCGGTAGCGCCGACTCGCGACCCAAAGTACCACACGGCGTCGACATCGTCATGGTCGGCCAAGGTACGGGCGAGCGCGTCCCTCTGGCCGGTTACGATATTGATGACGCCGGCAGGCAGGTCGGAGGTCTCGAGGACGCTGTAGAAATCGGTTGCGGCGAGCGGGAAGCGCGCGGACGGAACGACAACGACGCGGTTGCCGGTGGCGACGAGCGGCGCCACGAGCGACACCAGCCCAAGCAACGGATACGGATCGGGGCACGCCACACCGACCACGCCGATGGGTTCGTGCATGGCCAACGCGACGCCGCGCAGTGGGACGTCGTGCACGGCGCCGTCGTGTTTGTCGGCCCACGCGGCGTAGGTAAAGAGGCGCGAGATGGTGGCGTTCACCTCGACCTGTCCAGCCACGATGGCATCGCCCGTCATGCTCGCGATGCGCTGTGCAAACTCGTCTGCGCGCACCGACAGGTTTTCCGCAATGTAGTACAGGATCTGCGCGCGCTGGTGACCGCTCAGCTTGGCCCAGCCGCCCGCCGCCTGCGCGGCTTCAACGGCATTGCGAATATCCTTGCGATTGCCTTCGCCCACCTCACCCACGGCGCGTCCGCTGAGGGCGCGCACGGTGTGGCTGTATCCCGAATCGGGGCGGGCCTGCTTGCCGCCGATAAACAATTTGGGCGTGCGATCGATGGCGGGGAGCGCCGCGACGTGGACGGTATCCTCGTCCGTGTCGACGTGAGCCGTCGCGTCGATGACCGGCAGCGGCGCCGCTTCATGCGCTTTGATTGGCGTGAGGTATTCCCACAGCCCCTCGCGCCCTCCCTCACGCCCAAAACCGCTCTCCCGATACCCACCGAAGCCGGCCGACGCATCGAACAGGTTGGTACTGTTGATCCACACCACGCCGCACTTGAGCTTGGGCGCCACGTCGAGTGCGAGGTTGATGTTCTCGCTCCAGACGCTCGCGGCAAGGCCGAACGGCGTGTTGTTGGCGAGCGCCACCGCTTCCTCCGGCGTTCGGAACGTCATGCTCACGAGCACCGGACCGAAGATCTCCACCTGGGCGATGGTTGCGCTGGGCGCGACATCGGTGAAGAGGGTGGGGGGATGGAACCATCCGTCCTTGGGTTCGGCCCACGAGGGCTGCCAGCAGGTGGCGCCCTCATCGATGCCCTGCTGACAGAGCGCGCGGATGCGCTCGAGTTGTACCGGCGCCACGATGGCGCCCATGTCCACCGACTTGTCGAGCGGCGAGCCCACGCGCAGTCGTTCCATGCGGTCGCGCAGTTTGGCGAGCAGCCGGTCGGCAACCCCTTCCTGCACGAGCAGGCGCGACCCGGCGCAGCACACCTGGCCCTGATTGAACCAGATCGCGTCGACGACGCCCTCGACGACGCTGTCGAGATCGGCGTCTTCGAACACGATGAAGGGGCTCTTGCCGCCGAGCTCGAGCGAAAGGCCCTTGCCGCTCCCGGCCGTGGCGACACGAATGGCGCGCCCCACCTCGGTGCTGCCGGTGAACGCGATCTTGTCGATGCCATCGTGCGCGACGATGGCGGCGCCGGTGCTGCCGTCGCCGGTGACGAGATTGAACACCCCTGGCGGCAATCCGACCTCGTGCACGAGCTCGGCGAAGCGGATGGCGGTGAGCGGCGTGTACTCGGCCGGTTTCAGCACGATGGTGTTTCCCGCGGCGAGCGCTGGCGCCACCTTCCACGCCAGCATGAGCAGCGGGAAGTTCCACGGAATGACCTGGCCCACTACCCCGTAAGCGTGGTGATTGGGGAACTCACTGGAAAGGAGCTGAGCCCAGCCGGCGTGATGATAGAAGTGCCGCGCGACGAGCGGAATGTCGATGTCGCGCGTTTCGCGGATGGGCTTGCCGTTGTCGATCGTCTCGAGCACGGCAAAGTGCCGCGCGTGCTTCTGGATGCTGCGGGCGAGGGCGTAGATCCAGCGTGCGCGGGCGTGGTCGTCGAGAGCCTGCCACGCCGGTAACGCGGCGCGTGCGGCGGCGACGGCCACGTCGACATCGGCCACAGTGCCCTGTGCCACCTGCGCGAGCGCCTTGCCGGTCGCCGGCTCCAGCACGTCGAAGGTGCTGCTGCCGGCGACCCATTGACCGCCGATATAGTGGCCGAAGGTGCCGTCGTGCCGCGCGATCCATTCGCGGACGGGCGCGTCGCCTTCGGGAGCGGGGCCGTAGCTCATCGCATCGTACAGCTCGCGCACCGAGGGCGTGGCCGACGGGCCGGCGGGTGGCGTGGTGGTAGCCATGACTGCTCCTCAGACCATCGGTTGGCGATAGGCCGCCGCATAGCGACCCGTCACGAAATGTTCGAGTTGGCGCTCGACGTCGGTGAGCAGGCCACTGGCGCCGAAGCGGAACAGATGGGGGCGCAGCCAGCGGTCGCCGAGTTCTTCCTTCATGAGCACGAGCCAGTCGAGCGCCTGCTTCGCGGTGCGGATTCCACCGGCGGGCTTGAATCCCACCTCGTAACCGGTGCGTTCGCCAAAGTCGCGAATCATGCGCGTCATGACGAGCCCCACCGGCAACGTGGCGTTGGACGTCTCCTTACCCGTACTGGTCTTGATGAAGTCGGAGCCGGCCATCATGGCCACCATGCTGGCGCGGGCAACGTTCGTGAGCGTGGCCAATTCGCCCACCCCCAGAATGGTCTTCATGTGCGCCTCTCCGCAGGCGTCGCGGAAGGCGCGCACCTCATCGAACAGCGCCTCCCAGTTGCCCGTGAGCACGTGGGCGCGGGTAATGACGATGTCGATTTCCGTGGCGCCAGCGGCGACGCTCGCCCGGATTTCAGCGAGCCGCTGTTCGAACGGCGAGAGCCCGGCCGGGAAGCCGGTGCTCACGGCCGCCACCGGAATACCCGTGCCCTGCAGCGCTTCCACGGCGGTGGCGACGTACCGGTGATAGACACACACCGCGCCCGTCGTGAGATGGAGATCGGCCACGCTCAGCGCGCTCACGATCTCCGGCTTGAGGGGGTGCGCGGCCTTGGCACACAGCCGCCGCACGTTGCCCGGGGAGTCGTCGCCGGACAACGTGGTGAGGTCCATACAGGCGATGGTGCGCAGCAACCAGGCGGCCTGCCATTCCTTTTTCACCGAGCGGCGCCCCGGCAGGGTGGCCGTGCGGCGCTCGACGGCGCTGCGGTTCACCCGGATGGCCTTCACGACCGAGAGGTCGAGGGCGGTGCCGGGGTTGCGTACGGGGGGCACTTCGGGGGAGAGTCCCGAAGGCCAGCGCGGCGCTGCGGTGCCAGAGGGATCCGCCGGGCGGACCGGCCGGGGTGCATGCAAGGGAGTGACGGTCATGGCCCTCGCAATCTAGACGGGGATCGAGCTCCGCGCTCAACTCGGCGCAGGTCTGTTGCCGACCCCGATCGTGCTGCGGGGGTACGCCACGGCCACGTTCGGTACGGTCGGTCGGATCACGCTCACGGCGATCGTGAACCGGATATGAAGTTTTGCGAACTGATTTCGTTGGAAAGGGGTTGCAGAAGGGAGCGTCACGATGTGTCGCTCCCTTCGTCAATTTCAATCCGGACGATGGACCCGTGTGCCCCTGCCCAACCCGCCTGCATGGCCGCTGCCGCCCCCTCCCCATCGATCGATCTGCGCCTCCGCGACCGCGTGGTGGTGATCACCGGTGCCAGTGACGGCATCGGGCGGGCGGCCGCGCGTCAATACGCCGAAGCGGGTGCACGGGTCGTCATGATCGGCCGCAACGAGGCCAAGACCAGCGCAGCCGCCCGGGCCATCATGGCGGAGACGGGGCGCCGCGACATCACGTGGCTCGTGGCCGATCTCTCGCGCCAGGACGCCGTGCGCGACCTCGCCACGCGGCTGCGCCGGGAGCAGCCGCAGATTCACGTGCTCGCCAACAATGCCGGGGCGATGTTTCTCGACCGGCACGAAACGGTGGACGGCCTCGAGCAGACGTTTGCCCTGAACCACCTGAGCTACTTCACGCTCACGCTTCTCCTCCTGCCGTCGCTGTACGCAGCGAGTGGCACGGGCGCGCCGGCGCGGGTGATCAACGTGTCCAGCCGGGCGCACGAGAACGCGAAGGTGGACCTCGACGACCTGCAACTCAGGCGCAAATTCGGCGGCTGGCGCGCCTACGCGAATTCGAAGCTGTTCAACATCTGGTTCACGCGGAGCCTTTCGCGTCGTCTCGACACCGCCCGCGTCGTGAGCCACGCCATGCATCCGGGGGTCGTGCGCACGCGTTTCGCGACCAACAACGGACACCTGGGTCGCCTGCTGCGCGGTCTCATGGACGTGGTGTCAATTCCCTCCGATCAGGGCGCCGACACCCTCGTGTGGCTGTCGGGCGCCGACGAAGCACGACAGGAAAGCGGTCGATATTGGCGCAAGCGCCAGGTGCAGACCCCGTCACGCACGGCGCGACGCGACGACTGGGCCGAGGCGCTGTGGATGCGTTCGGCGCGATTGGCGGGGCTCGACGCCGACGAACTCCTCCAGCAGGCCCGGGAGTCGCATGGCCGGACGTGAGGTGCCGTGGCGCGAGGTTCCGCGACTCGGACTGATCCTGTGGCGAATCGTACCGGTGGTGATGTCACTGCTGCGCGACCGCAAGCGCTGGCTCTGGTTCGGGGCGCCTGCCGTCCGCTCGAAGCGCTTTCATGAACGCCGCGCCACCGTCATCGTGCGCGATCTCGCGGCGTTGGGGCCCACCTTCGTCAAGCTGGCGCAGATCTTCGCCAGTCGCGCCGACCTCATTCCCGAGCCGTACCTCCAGGCGCTGAGTACGCTCACCGACCGCGTGCCCCCGGTGCCGTGGGATGACATCGAGCGCACGTTGACGCACGCCTGGGGCACCCATCCCGACGCCGTCGTGCAGGCCCTCAACCGCGCCCCCATCGCCGCCGGCTCGCTGGGACAGGTGTATCGCGCCCGCTTCGAAGGACGCGACGTAGTGGTGAAGGTGCTGCGGCCCGGAGTGGAGGCGGTCGTCAATCGCGACGTGCGCCTGTCACGGTTCATCGTAAACCGCGTGTACGCGCGCTGGCCGCACGTGCATGTGATGGGCTTCCGCGTGGTACTCGACGAGTTCGACCATCACGTGCGCGAGGAGATGGATTTCGAACGCGAAGCCATGCACTGCCTCCGCATGCGCGAGCGTTTTGCTGACGAGCAGCGCCTGCGCATTCCCGATGTCGAGACGTCGCTCACCCGGCGCGACGTGCTGGTGCTCGAGTACATCGAGGGCACGCGCATCGACCGCCTCGATCCGCAGATCGCGCAGGGCCTCGTGCGCGCCGAAGCGCTGACCGAAATACTCATCGAGACCTACGCGCGCATGATGTTGCGCGACGGTGTGTTCCACGCCGATCCACACCCGGGCAACCTGCTGGTGGACACGCGCGGCCGCCTCGTGTTGCTCGACTTCGGCATGGTGATCGAGGTGCCGGTGGCCACCCGCAAGGCGCTGTTCGAGACCATCATCGCCGCCATCCGGCGGGACGCCGCGGGCACGGCCAACGGCTTCTATGCCCTGGGTATGGTGGCACCGGGAACGCCGCCAGAGACCATGACGGCACTGGTAGACGCGCTGCTCGACATCGCCTACAGCGAGACGGCGACGATCGAGCGCGCCCGCGTGGTGGCCGACCGCGTGATGCGCGAGCTGTTCAACTGGCCGATCGTCCTGCCGGGCGAACTCGTGTACTTCGCGCGCACCGCCGCGCTCATCGAAGGCGTGGGCGCGCGCTACGATCGCCGGTTCAACAGCATCCGGGTGGCATCGCCGGTGATCATGCGGATGCGCAACGAACTCATCGCGGCGCTCTTGGGCGAAAACGGCCGGCGCGAGACGGTTGTGAACTGGGCCGCGACCCTCGGCGCTCTCGCCGGGACGGCGTACACCGTGGTGAAGCGGTGGTGGCCGTTCGAGTCGCGAGAAATACACAATCAGTCTGTCGCGACAGCACTGAAGACCGAAAGCTGAAGACTGAGAGCTCCCCCGAGCATCACGCAGGCGGCAGGGGAGTCATCAGCTTTCAGCTATCGGTTTTCAGCGAACGACCGATGTGGCTGATCGCCGGTTCTCAGCACTAGAAGATCCACTCCCGGAACAGATCAAAGCCGAACTGCAGCTTCGGAAACACATCGCCTGCGGGACGCGTGCACGGCGCCGAACCGGGGTCGACGCCCACCTGCCCCCACCAGTTGCGCGCGAGGCGATATTCGGCGGCCACGCCCCCCCAGAGGCTGGCGCCGCGCTGCGTGGACGACCCCACCCCGCGGCAGATACCGGTATTGAGGCGCAGGAAGGTTCGCTCACCGAATTGCTTCCCGGCGCTGATGCTGAAATTGAGATTGTCGATAAGCGAGGTGCCGGTGATATCAGTCTCCTGCTGGCCACGTCCGGCGCTCACTTGAATGGTGTTCACGGGCAACCACCGCTGCAGGGCGCCCTCCACGAGCCCACCGACACTCGGCAGCAGGATGCCCGTCACCGCGCGTACCGTGCTCTGACTCTGCCCGTCGAGTGCGAAGGTGGGCGCACCGAAGATGAGGAGAGAGATGATTTCGCTCTCCGGAGCACTGGCGTACAGCGGGTCGGTACTCGACAGCGTGAGCACCGGCTTGTCGTAGTTCCCACCGATGTGTACGCGTACCGGCACCTCGCTGCCGCCGGCAACACGCACCACGTTGGTCGCCGTGATGTCGAGTGTGGGCGCGATCGCGTTGTTGCCGAAGAAACGCACGCGGCCGGAGTCCACGCTGAAGCTGCGATTCACGACCCCGAGTTCGAGCCGGTACTGTCCGCGATTGGCGCGAATCTCCCCATCGAGCGCCAGCAGATCACCGGTGATGGTGACATCGAGTCCGCCAGCGAGATTGACGCGCGACTCGGGTGTCTGCACCCACACTTCGTTACCGAGTTCGATGCGCGCGTCGGCCACCGTGAGGCGCGAGCCGAGCCGTTGCAGCGATTGCGCCGCCGTCTCGGCGACCGGCACCTCATCGGCCCCGAGCAGCGCGCGCGCCACATCACTCGAAAGATCGAGGGCGGCACGCGCGCCCAGTGGGTCCACGACGAGGTTCGCCCTCGGCACGTACAAAGTGCCACTCAATTGCGGACGCGTGAGCGCACCACTCACACGCAGCGCCCCACCCACATCGAGATCGGTGCCATCGCGCTGGCGTGAGGCGATGAAATTGCGCGCCGTGAGGCGCACGTCCACGCTGGCCGGCGTCTCGCCAGCCCCGAAGCGCAGGACACCGGACGCGCCCACCGTGTCTCCTGCACCGCCGCTGCGCATCACGAGCGACTCAAGGACGAGCGAGTCAGCGTTCGCACGCAGGGTGAGCCGTCCATCGACTGGTTCGATGCCGAAATCGTCCACTCGTGCGCCGGCGTTGGCCAGCGAGATCTGTCCGCTGGCGGACGGACGTTCGAACGTCCCGCCCAACGTGAGCGCCCCGTCGAGCACGCCGCGCACGCGGGAAACGCCGTCCACGCGCAACGGCAGCCCCTCGAGGCGCAGGGACGACACGTCGACGCGCCCCACCACGGCGTCCGACAGCAGGCGCTTGTCCACGGTGGCGATCGTGAGGTCGACGGGGAGTTGCCCGCTCACCTGCAGGCGTCCACCCAGCGTATCGCGCACCGTGGCCTGCGCGGTGAGCCGTTGGTCGGCGTATCGCCCCGTGCTGGAAATGGGCGGCAACCGGAAACCGTTCATCCCCACGGAGTCGGCCACCAGGTCCCATGCAACGAGTGGCGCCGAACGCGCCCCGGCGAGCGTCGCCTGCCCGCTCACCGTGCCGGCCACGGGCGGAGTACCGGCGAGCAGCGCACTCACCTCGCCGAACGGGAATCGCTCCACGCGGGCCTCGCCCTGCACCGCTCCACGGCGCGGC
>DCZC01000023.1 GCA_002331565.1 Gemmatimonas sp. UBA2094 | reverse complement strand
GCTGGCGTCCGGCGCCGCCGGCGCCACGGCCGGCGTGAGGGCCACCCCCGCCGCCACCGTTCCGGCCGCGTGCAGAAAATTCCGACGATCCATGAGCACCCGTTTGGTGAAGCCCGATGATGCAGTAAGGTGAAGCGATCAGGCGAGTGCCGCGGCGAGATCGGCGAGCAGGTCGTGCACGTCTTCGAGACCGACGCTCATGCGCACGAACCCTTCCGATACCACGTCGCCACCCCACCGCGCCCGACGCTCGGCGCTGGTGTGCAGCCCGCCGAAGCTCGTGGCCTCATACACGAGTTGCGATTGCGCGAAGAAACGCTCCACCGCCTTGGCCGACTCGAGTTCGAAGCTCACGACGCAGCCGTACGCCGCCATCTGCTTCGACGCGATCGCATACGACGCATCGGTGGGCAGGCCGGGGTAACGCACGTGGCGCACCTGGTCGCAGCCGGCGAGAAACTCCGCCACCGCCATGGCACTGCGGCACTGCTGCGTGAGGCGCACGTGCAACGTACCGAGCGAGCGATGGGCCAGCCATGCTTCCATGGGCCCGGGAATCACGCCCGTGCGCGTGCGCCACAGCCGCAACGTGTCGGCATGCTTCGGGTCGCGCACGGCCACGTGACCGAGCACGAGGTCCGCGTGCCCCGTCATGGCCTTGGTGTCGGACACCACGCACAGGTCGGCGCCCAGCGCGAGCGGCTGCTGCAGCAACGGCGTGGCCGTGGTGTTGTCCACCGCCACGAGCGCACCGATGTCGTGCGCCTTGGCCGCGAGCGCGGCGATGTCGCACACGTCGAGCCCGGGGTTGGTGGGCGTTTCGAGCCACAGCAGCGACACGCCACGCGTCGCGTGCTCCTCGAGTGCGCGCAGCAGGCCGCCTCCCGCCGTGGGGGCCATGACCACGTTGATCCCCTGCGCCGCGAACCACGCGCCGTCGAACTGCTGCGACGCGATCACGCGCGTGGTGTAGTAGCTCTCCTGCGGCATGACCAGCGTACTGCCGGGTGGCACCATCGTGGCCAGCACCGCGGTCGTGGCCGCCATGCCGCTCGGGAAGAGCAGGCAGGGCCCACCTTCGAGCTCGCTCAGGGCCGCTTCGTAGTGCGTCCACGACGGATTGTGAAAGCGTCCGTACGTGTAGGGCGTCAGCGACGGATCACCCGGCGCGTGGTAGGGCGCGGCGAACACCGGCCCCGGCAGATACGGGGTACCGGCCGCCTTGGGGGGCAACCCGGCGCGCACCACCTGCGTTGCGCCGTGCCAGGTGCTGCCGTGGGCCGCATCGTCGCGCGTGCTCATGCGCAGCGCTCAGGACCGCGGTGGATACGTCGCTTCGTCCAGCGGCTCCGCTTCCTCGAGGAGCATCACCGGAATGCCATCCTGCACCTTGTACACGAGCTGGCTCTCGCGGCACACGAGCACCTCCGGCGGACCGGCGTGATACTCCAGCGGCGCCTTGCTCTTGGGGCACACGAGAATCTTCAGCAGTTCAGGGGCGAGGCTCATGGCGGTCGGATGTCGGTCAGGACGGACGGTGATGGCGGGGCGCCGCTGCGGAGAACACGAGCTTGGGCCCGCCCAGGAGTTCGACGCAATAGGGCACGGCGCCCCACACGGCGCGCAGACACTCCTCGATGGCGGCAGGCTTGCCGGGCAGGTTGATGATCAGCGATCCGCCGCGGGTGCCGGCGAGTTGGCGCGACAGAATCGCGGTGGGCACCGACTTGAGACTCTCGGCCCGCATCTGCTCCCCGAATCCGGGGAGCGTGCGATCGCACACCGCCACGGTCGCTTCCGGCGTGACATCGCGCGGGGCCGGTCCCGTTCCGCCGGTGGTCACGATGAGGGGACAGCGCACCTCATCGGCCAGTTCGCGCAGCGTCGCTTCGATGGCCGGCTGCTCGTCGGGCACCAGGCGATAGGCGTCGGTGAACGGCATGGCGAGCCAGCGCGCGAACACGTCGCGAATGGCCGGGCCGGACTTGTCGTCGTACACACCGGTCGACGCGCGGTCGGACACGGTGACGATCCCGAGGGTCAGCATCCCGCAATTTAGTACCCGGGACCCGGTCGGTGAGGAGGTTGGTGGACCTCACGGCGACCGGGAGGGGTCAACCGTTATTTGGTCATTCCAGCGCAGGCACCGGCCAGCGCCGCATCCGGCGTTCCGTACATGGTTTTCACCACCTGGGCCCGCGCGGTCCCCGAGGCCGGAGTCACCAGGAACATCGTGGCGTACTGCGCGTCGCAGAGGTCGGGGAGCGTGGTTCCGGCGAGGGCATTCACGATCGCCGGAATGGTGTTGGAGTGGCCCACCACCAGCACCACCCCCGTCGCCTGCATCACCGCCGCCGCGACGTGCTTCACGTGCTGCGCATCGAGCGCGATGACGGTGGGTGCCACGCCCGTACGCTGCTGCACCACAGCGGCTGTTTCCACCGTGCGCTTGCGCGTACTCACGACAATGGTACCGGGGACCGCGTTGGCCAGTGCCGCGTCGAGTGCCCGCGCGCGTGCCACGCCCGCGTCGCTCAGTGAGGGATCGTCGGCCGGCACCGGCTGCTTTTCGCCATGACGCACCAGGACCACCAGCGAGGGCTGCGCAGCAACGTCGCACGGCAGCGACGCGAGCAGTGCGGTCGCAGCGAACAGGAACGACGAAACGACACGACGAAGCGGCTGTGGACCACGCATTGTGCGACAGCTCCCGTGGGACCATCGCCGGCGTCGGGTCACCGGGCCGCGCGAGGTCGGTTCAAAGACGTTGGACGGCGCCGGACCCGGCACCGGCGACAAGCCGGACCCACCCGGCCGCCGCGTACGGGAATGTACCCGCCCGCGAGCGCACGAGGAGGCCGGCCGGCACAGCGCATCAATTTCCTCCCCTCTCCTGCTCCAACAGCACCCGTTTCCGCTCCAGTCCCCACCGGTACCCCCCGAGACTCCCGTCGGCGCGCAGCGCCCGATGACACGGGATGAGCACCGCGAGCTTGTTCGCCCCACACGCGGTACCCACCGCCCGCACGGCGTCGGGGTGGCCGATCGCGTCGGCGATTTCCCCGTAGCTCACCACCCGCCCCGGCTTCACGCTCATCAGGAATCGCCACACCTTGATCTGGAACGCCGTGCCGCGCACGTCGAGCGGCAGCGACGGACAGGGCGCACGGTCGTCCACGTGGGCCGCGAGCGCATCCATCCAGGCATCGAGCGGGTCGCGCGCCGATTCGCCCGCCGGCTCCACCACGGCATGCGGGAAATGATCGTGCAGGCGCGCCACCAGCACATCCCCGTCGTCGCCGAACTCCACCTGGCACACGCCGCGTTCGGTGGCCGCCATGAGCAGCATGCCGAAACCCGTCGCGCGGACCGCGTACACGATGGATTCACCGGCACCGCCCGCGCGATACGCCGATGGAGTCATGCCGAGCCCGCCAGTCACCTGTTCGTACACGCGGCTCGTGCTGCCGTAGCCCGCCTCGTAGGTGGCCGTGAGCACGGCATCGCCGCCCCGCAGTCTGGCCTTGAACTGTTCGAGCCGTTTGGCCGCCTGGAACTGCCGCGGGCTCACGCCCACCACCGCGGTGAATGTGCGCTGCAGGTGGTGCGGGCTGAGAAGCGCTTCACCGGCCAGACGCGCCAACGGCAACGGCTCATCGGCGTGCGCCTCGATGTACGCCGCGAGGCGCTGCATGCGAACTACCAGTTCGGGCGACGGCGACTTGGACATGGACGGGGGCGACGGGAAAGCGTGGGGCATGACGACGGCCTGCCGTTCCGGCGTGTGGGTGCGTAGCGCGACTGCCCCGAAGGAAACATGCCGGCTCCGCGTCTCACGCTCCGAATCGTGCGGATTCTGCGAAATCTCTCATATTGCGACGCATGCTGCTCATCTATGGCGCCTATGGCTACACCGGCACGCTCATCGTCGAGGAATGCGTGCGACGCGGGATCCGCCCCATCGTCGCCGGACGCGATCCGGAGGCCTTGCGGGATATCGCCACCCGCTACGATCTCGAGATGCGGGTCGCCGCATTGTTCGCCGGCCGTGGTGGGAGTGACAGTCAGTCGGGGCTGACGCCGCCCGGCTCACCGCCGCCGGTACCACACGACGACCTGCGGGCCATGCTGGCCGGCGTGAAGGTGGTGCTGCACTGCGCGGGCCCGTTCTTCCGCACGAGTGCGCCCATGGTGCAGGCCTGTCTCGAGACGGGGGCGCATTACCTCGACATCACCGGCGAGATTGCCGTGTTCGAGGCCTGCCGGCAGCAACACCCGGCCGCCAGACAGCGCCACGTGGTGATCCTTCCGGGCGTGGGCTTCGATGTCGTGCCCACCGACTGCCTCGCCGCGCAGCTCGCCGCCCGTCTGCCCGGCGCCTCGCTGCTCGAACTCGCCTTTGCCGGCGGCGGTGGCTTCAGTCGCGGCACCCTCAAAACCATGCTCCTCGGCGGCGGCGGCGGGGCCATCAGACAGGACGGTCGCATCGTACCCGTGCCACGCGCCTGGCGGACCCGCGAGATCCCCTTCCGCGACAAGCCGCGACGTGCGGTGACCATTCCGTGGGGCGACGTGAGCACGGCGCACTGGAGCACGAAGATTCCCGATATCCACACCTATATCGCGCTTCCCGCGGGCGCGCGTGCGGCCATGCGGGCCTTCCCCCTGCTCAAGCCGCTGCTCGCCGCGCCCGCCACCAGACGCCTCATCGAGCGACAGATCGACGCCCGTGTGCACGGCCCGGACAAAACCACGCGCGAGACCGCGCGCATGCAGGTGTGGGGACGGGTCACGCACCCCGACGGTCGCACCGTCGAAGACACCCTCGTGACCCCCGAGGGCTACCGCTTCACCGCCATCGCGGCGGTGGAAAGCGCGCGCCGGATGCTGACGAACCCGCCGGAACCGGGGTACCACACGCCCGCGACGGCATTCGGAGCGCACTTCGTCGACGAGCTCGCGGCGATCGCGCGCTGAGAGTTGAGGACCGAGACCACAGTCGTGAGACGAAGAGTTGAATGGCGAGCGTGAGCGTTGAGCCCGGATCGCAGTGAGCACGAGGGTTCTCGAGGTGAGAATTGAGCGGCGCCCTCAACTCTCACTGCGAGCCAGCGCAATTCTCACTGCGATCCGGGCTCAATTCTCCAGCTGTCCGCTCGCCGCTTCGACTCAGCGCTGAGGCCTCAGCCGCGAGACCGTTGACGTGACGACGCGGTGGGTGCACATCTGTGCATGCACCCACTCTCCCGCATCCTCCCTCTCGCGCTGCTCGCCACGGCCGCCACCGCCGGCGCCCAGTCCAGCGTTGCGCCCCCGCCCGCCTTCGATCTCCCCGATCGCGCGGAGCGGCTCGCGCGCACGATCCCGGCAGTGGACAGCGTCATGCGCGCGTTCATGCAGCGTTCGCGCGTACCCGGTATCGCGTACGGCATCATCGTCGACGGCAAGCTGTGGCACGTGGCCGCTCACGGACTGCGCGAAGTGCCGACCGGCGCGCGCGTAGATACGAGCAGCGTGTTCCGCATCGCCAGCATGACCAAGAGCTTCACGGCACTCGCGATTCTGCAGCTCCGCGACGCGGGCCGGCTGTCGCTCGATGACCCGGCCGAGAAGTACGTGCCGCAACTCAAGGGCCTCCGCTATCCCACCAGCGATGCGCCGCGCATCACCGTGCGCCATCTCCTCACGCACTCGGCGGGGTTTCCCGAGGACAATCCCTGGGGCGACCAGCAACTCGCCGCCAGTGACGAGGACCTCTCGCGCATGATCCGCGAGGGCATTCCGTTTTCGAATGCGCCGGGCATCGCGTACGAGTACAGCAACTTCGGCTTCGCCATTCTCGGTCGGATCGTCGTGAACGTGAGCGGCATGCCCTATGCGCGCTACGTGCGCGACCGCGTGCTGCGCCCGCTCGGCATGTCCAGCACCACCCTCGAAGCGCGTGACGTGCCGGCCAACCGGCTGGCCCACGGCTATCGGCTGCAGGACGGCCAATGGCTCGAGGAGCCGCCGCTCCCCGATGGTTCGTTCGGCGCCATGGGCGGCATGCTCACCAGCAGCGCCGATCTCTCGCGATGGGTGGGGCTCATGCTCAGCGCCTGGCCACCACGCGATGGCGCCGAATCGCCCGTGCTCAAGCGTTCGTCGTTGCGCGAGATGCAGCAGCTGTGGCGCAACGCCGGCGCCACCGTCTCGCGCACGGCCAACGGCTTCGCACTCAACAGCGGCGGCTACGCCTACGGCCTGCGGGTTTCGCAGAACTGTCTCTTCAACCACATCGTGGCGCACAGCGGTGGGCTGCCGGGCTTCGGGTCGCAGATGCGCTGGCTTCCCGAGTACGGCGTCGGGCTCATCGCCCTTGGCAATCTCACGTACACCAGCTGGGGCACGCCGCTCGATGCCGCCTTCGAGGTGCTCGCGAAGAGCGGCGGCCTCGTGCCGCGCACCGTGCGCCCGTCGCCCGTGCTCACCGCCATGCGCGATCAGGTCACGCGCCTCGTGACCACCGGCTGGAACACCGCCCTTGGCGACAGTATTGCCGCGATGAATCTGTACAAGGACGAAAGCGCTCCACGTCGCGCCGCCCACATCCAGCGGCTCGTCACGGCCGCCGGGGGCGCGTGCCGCACCGATGGCCCCATGTGGGCCGAGAATGCCCTGCGCGGCGAGTGGAAGGTGGCGTGCGCCAACGGCGCTCTGCGCGTCCGCATCACGCTGGCGCCCACGACGCCGGCGCGCGTGCAGCAGTTCGACGTGAGCGAGATGAGGAACGAAGAGCGCATCGGGGCGTTGCCGACGTGTCGTAACTGAGATCTCTGCCACGAGCGGTGAGCCATGGAGTCGAGAGATGGGGCGGAGAGTTGAGCCCGGATCGCAGTGAGCACGAGCGCTCTAGCAGTGAGAGTCGAGCAAGCCCTCAGCTCTCACTGCGAACCAGCTCAACTCTCACTGCGATCCGAGCTCAACTCTCCGCCTCACGCGTCTCAACTCTCCAACACCCCGCTCGGCTCTCACCGCGCACTGTACAGTTCGCGGCGTGGCGGAAGCCACCCCGGTATCCACGCTCTCCGCAGGCCGCACTCGCCCGCGGCCGGAACGAGGAGTTCGCTGAACCCGCCCCCTCCCACGCCGAAGCGCGCGTCACTCAGCACCAGCTCGCGCTCGCCCACGCGCTGCCACACGGGCACCCGCATAAAGCGCAACGCCGCCTGCACTTCGCAGTGCGATCGGGCGAGTTGCTGGAATTCCGCGCGCGGCCTGCGCCACGACAATCGCCACCGCACGTGCGTGGTCGCCACGAACGACGAGGGCTCGGCGGCTGCAAGCCCGCCCAGCACATCGCTCCCGATGCGCCCGCTCCCATAGCGGGCCTCGCACGTCGCCAACGGGCGCGCTCCGGCGAACGGTGCCACGAACGCCGATGTCACTCGATAGTCATCACCATCGGTGCTCATCACGAGTGCCGACCAGCACCCCCAGTCGCCGGGGCCGGGATTGAGCGACACGTCGAGCACCCGCTCGGTAGCCGATACGCCCGCCACCGCCGCGCGCACCGCCGATTCCGCCCGCGCCGACGCGACGAAGAACCCGGCGGTGACGAGCGCCCATGCACCGAGACCACTCATGGTGCGAACACCTGCCGGCAGTCGCCATTGCAGCACCGGCCATCCGGCCGCGAACACCACCAGCACCACGGCGACGTCGCGGGCCACCTCTCCAAGCAGGAGCGTAGCCGCGATGATGAGCACGAAGAACAGCGCCAACACGCCACGGCCCGACCGCGACGGCCGATTGAAGAAGAGCGCCGGAATGCTCACCAGCCACAGCCACGGCTCCACGATGAACACCGCATCGCCGTAGAACCACCGGTTGTCGAACGGCCAGAACGGGTGAACTCCGTAACTGTTGGTGAAGTCGAGCAGCAGATGCGACAGCGTGCCGATGACCGCCACGGCCAACAGACCGCCGCGGAGGTTTCCGCGGTCCGAGCCTCCGCCGTCCGAGCTTCCGGAGTTTACCCACCACCGCGCCGCCCACCACAACAGCAGCGCGCTGAATACCGCCCACACGATCGTGTGCGTGTGCCCGCGATGATGCAGCAGATACCCGAGGTTCCCCATGCGCAGCACGGGGCCGGAGTACAGGAGATCACTGTCGGGGAATTCGGCTGCCACCACCCCCAACACGCTCAGCGTGCGCCGGGCGCGCGGGGTGATGCGCACTCCGCGCCGTTCGAGCCAGTGGCCCGCGGCATCCGCCACCAGCAAACCCGCGAGTCCGTGCGTAATGTTGTCCACGCCTGCAATTGCAGGCACGCCCCCACTGCTGTCAACCGGGTTTTCCCGTACGCCATCGAGGACGACCATGCCCCGGATGATCTTTCCCAACCTCGCCGTGAAGAACCTCGCGCACACCAAGGCGTTCTGGTCGGCGCTCGGATTCCACTTCAATCCGCAATTCACCGACGACAATGCCGCCTGTATGGTGGTGAACGACCACGCCAGCGTGATGCTGCTCGCCGAGCCCTTCTTCAAGGGCTTCACCACGCGGCAGATCTGCGACACCGCCACCCACACCGAAGCGATTGTTGCCCTGCTGCTCGACAGTCGCGAGGAGGTGACGCAGATGGTGGAGGCCGCGCTCGCGAACGGTGGCAGCCCCGCCCAACCGCTGCAGGATCACGGCTTCATGTTTCAGTGGAGCTTCTATGATCCCGATGGCCACCACTGGGAACCGTTCTACATGAACCCGGCGCACGGGCAACCCGTCTGAGGCGCGGTGCCTGTCGCGGCAGCGCCGCTACTTGGGCGGGTAGCGGCGCTTCCAGTCGGGACCGGTCATGTGCCCGGTGGCGAGGTCCTCGGCCATCTCCTCGATCACATCACGCAGTTCCAACTGCTCGAGCCAGCGCGGTGGAATTACCGCGACCCCGTGCATGGTGCCCAGAATCTGGCCGGTGAGCGCGCCAACGGTGGAGCTGCACCCCGAGTGGTTCACCGCCAGCGCCACCGCGCGCTCGAAGCTCTCCGGCGTGGGTTCCGGATGTGACAAGGCGCAATACAGCGCGAGCGCCAGCGCATCCTGCGCCAGTTTACCGTCGCCGATCTCCTCGATATCGAACCACGTGGGGTTGATGCCGGCGAAGCGGACCTGTCCCGCGCGCTCCACCGCATACCGCACCGTTGTCTGCACCGCGTTCTGCCCCAGCGCGTACATCCCCCGCGAAATGGTGGCCTCCACGGCGACCTGGATGGACATGCCGTGCATCAGCTGCCCGATGATCGAGGCCATGTAGCCCCCGGCGACGACGCCGTGCGGATGCCCGTGCGTGATGGCCATGAGCTCGCACCCCAGCCGGTACGGATCGTCCTGGTAGAACATGCCGGCGGGCGCGCAGCGGGCCATGCCCCCTGAGCCCGACGAGTCGGTAATCGCTTCCTCGGGTGTGCCCAGCCCCGCCTTCCGCAACGCGATCACCGTGACCTTGTCGGGATGGCGTTGCACCCACAGGCCCGGGATGTCCAGCAGCCATCCGCGCGCCGTGTCGAGATGGTCGGGAAGCGGGCCATTCATGCGTTGCGTCATGAACCAGCGACGCAGCGCATTGCGCATGAGCGTCGGCGGGTGGAAGCTGCGATAGCCGTACGACAGTACGCGCGCGCGCAGCAACGCCTCCGAGGCGAAGAGCATCACCTGCGTGTCGTCCGTGATCGCGCCCAGCGTGCCGTGCAGCGGGACGAAGTCTCGCAGACCATCCGGTCCGTGATCGGCGATGATGTCCTTGCTGTTGCGATACTCCACCGGAGCGCCGAGGGCATCACCGACTGCCCCGCCCAGGAGACACCCCCGTACGCGGTCGCGACGATCGGTTTGCGTGGCGCGCGTTTCCATCGACTTGCGCGGCCCGTACACCATGTGCGGCACGTGATCGCGAATACCCATACTGCTGACCCGTGAAGTGGAGAACGATCGATACCCGACGTCTGCAGTATGCGAGGCGCGTCAATAGCGAAAATCCCGAAATCGCGCGAAAAAGTACCGTAGATGACGAAAACCCCACCGCGCTCGCGATGCGAGATGACGAGGAGATGACACTCAGTGGCCGCGTGATGGCCGAACACGACCGTGACGAGCAGCCCCAGCCGCCACTACGGCAAACGGCGCGCTCCCCTATCGGGAAGCGCGCCGTTCGTGGCAGCCGGGTGTCCGGCCGGCTTACATCGCCGGAGCGCGGAGGTCCTGCAGCGCCTTCTTGAGCAGGTCCGTCTTCTTGCCGTCGCAGCCGCGCGCGCCTTCCGCCGCGCTCACCGCCGCGTCGAGCGCCGTG
>DCZC01000088.1 GCA_002331565.1 Gemmatimonas sp. UBA2094 | reverse complement strand
GAGCGCACTCCTTCCGCCATACATGAAAAGTCGAGGTGGTCGCTCGACGGCTTTCGGCGGGAGCCCTGCAAGTGCCACCGCGTGGTCCGCGTCCACCGGAACGCGGGTAACTATATGATTTTCAGTGATCTATGCAAGGCGTCCGGGCCTGCTTTGAGCACTCCGGTGCCATATTATTCAATGGACGGCAGGTCGGCCGGGCGCGATTGGCAGCCAGTAGGCACCGCAATACTCAGCACAAAACACACCAAGTCCAACGCATTCACGCAACAGCATAAATACAGCATGAAGACACAACCGCTTTCTGGCGTGAAAGTGCTCGATCTCTCCCGCGTCCTCGCCGGCCCGCTCTGTTCCATGATGTTGGGCGACCTCGGCGCGTCGGTCATCAAGGTCGAGCGCCCCGGCGTGGGAGACGACACGCGTGGATGGGGGCCGCCGTTCGCCGAAGATGGCCAGTCGGCGTACTTCCGGAGCGCGAACCGCAACAAGCTGTCGCTCGCCGCGAGCTTTACCGATCCGGACGACCGTCGCCTCCTGCTCGACCTCATCGCGACCGCCGATATCGTGGTGGAAAACTTCCTCCCCGGTTCACTGCGTCGAAACGGTATCGATGCCACCCTGTTGCTGGCTGCCCATCCGCAGCTGATCTGGTGTACGATTTCCGGCTTCGGCGCCGACAGCATGCGGCCAGGGTACGATTTCGTCGTGCAGGCCGAGTCCGGGTGGATGGCCATCGCCGGCGAGCCCGATGGCGATCCAATGCGGGCCGGGGTGGCCATGGTTGACGTGACCACGGGCAAGGACGCGGCGATCGGCATTCTGGCCGTCCTCGCAGCGCGTGCCCGGACCGGAGCGGCTGGCCTGCCGGTCTCGGAGCGGCGGGTGCAGGTGGCGTTGCAGTCGAGCGCGGTCGCCGCGCTCGTGAATGTGGCGCAGAACGCGCTGGTGAGTGGGCAGGAGGCAGGCCGGTGGGGCAATGCCCATGCCAACCTGGTGCCGTACCAACTTTTTCGCGCCGCCGACCGTCCCCTCGTGCTGGCGGTGGGGAATGACGCGCAATGGGTGGCGGCCATGCGTGCCATCGGCCTGCCGGCTCTCGCTGCCGACGCGGCGCTCGCGACCAACGCTGGTCGCCTCGCCCAGCGCGACCGGGTGGTCGCCAGCCTCTCGGAGCAGCTCGCAACGCAACCGGCGGCGTATTGGATGGAGCGTCTCGATCGTGCCGGCGTGCCATGCGGACTCGTCCGTACGGTACAAGAAGCGGTCGCCGGCCGGCTCGCTGAAGCAGATTGCCGCGTCACCACCGCGGCCCGTTTCGGGCTCCCGCCGCTCCTCGACGGAACCGTACGCCTCGGACCGCCGGACTGTGGCGAACACACCGTCACCATACGGGAAAAAGGGTGGGCCGCATTCGAGAACCACGGGTGAGGCGGCGCACCACATTCGTGATGTCGCCGTGACGACTTCGTGCACGCGTCGTCTTTCACGCGAGACGAGCAGCAGGCGTTTCGATCGCGACGGGAGCCGATCCCCGCCGGTCGTTGTCCGAGAGGGGTGTCGTCCCCGTAGAAACGGCGTTATCCTCGCGCTGTGACTATGACGGAATCCGAAATCCCGCCGAACGACCTCGACCACGATCAAGACGTCATCTCCCGCGTCCTTGCGGGCGATCGCGACGCGTTCGCGTTGCTGATTGGCCGGTACAGTGATCCGCTGTATCGGCACGCACTTGGCATGACGGGCAGTCCCGACGTCGCCGAGGACATTCTTCAGACATCGTTCATCAAGGCCTTTCACCACCTCGGTGAAGTGCGGGGACGATTTGATGCCTGGCTGTTCCGGATTGTCGCAAACGGGTGCAAGGACTGGCTGAAGAACATTCGGCGCACGCACCTGAGCTACGACGAAGACGATCAGCCCTCCGGCTACGCGACTCCCGATGAGGACCTCGACCGCACCGAACTGCGGCAGGACCTCGATGCAGCACTCGCGCAGCTGGCGCCAGGTCTCCGCGAAGCCTTCATCATGAAGCACGTTGAAGGGCGCTCGTACGAAGAAATGGCGGACCTCCTGGGTACCACAGTTGGCGCCCTGAAGATGCGCGTGCATCGGGCACGTGAAGCACTTCATGCCCTGCTCGAGGAGAAATACGCGTGATGCTCGACCGACACGATGCGCACGAGAATCTGCCGCAGAAGGTCCGCGATACCCGTGATGCGGCGGTGTCCGCCGATCGTCCCGTGGCCGATCGCGAGGTCCCGCTGCCCGAGGTGGCCGCAGCCGATACCACGATCGGCGCGGTGAACATGTGGCTCGATGGGGAGGCCTCAGAGGCCGATGCCCGCGAGGCCGACGACAAGGCGGTGCGGTTCTGGGCCCGCGTGGCCAAGGACACCGAGACGATGCGCCAGGTGAAGGCGCCGTCCCGTCTCACGGCCGACATCATGGCCGCGCTGCCGGGCACAGCCCCGCTCGCCGACTGAGTTCGTCGCCTGTGCACGAACGCCGCCGGGGAAACCCGGCGGCGTTTTTTTGTTGACCCGAAACCACGAACCCGATCTCACGACCCGCAACGGATCAGTTCCCGCTTCTGAGTTGGAGTTCCGGGTTGCGCGGACTACATGTGAATCGCGCGCCCCAGCGCCGACAGCGCCGCTTCCTTCACCGTCTCGCTGAGCGTCGGGTGCGAATGCACCGTGATCGCGATGTCCTCGGCGCTGCCGCGATACTCCATGGCGAGCACGACTTGGGCCAGATTGTCGGCCACGTGCGGGCCGATCATGTGGCAGCCAAGGATTTCGTCGGTGGTCTGATCCACGACGAACTTCACGAAGCCCTGCGTCTCGCCCATCGTGCGCGCGCGGCCGTTGGCGCTGAAGGGGAACTTGCCCACGCGATACGCGCGACCGCTCGCCTTCACTTCCTGCTCGGTGAGCCCCACCGTGGCAATCTCGGGCCACGTGTACACCACGCCCGGCATCGTGCGGTAGTGCATGTGCACCGGCTTCCCGGCGATCACCTCGGCCGCAATCACGCCTTCGTCCTCGGCCTTGTGCGCAAGCAGCTTGCCGCCCACCACGTCGCCGATGGCGAACACGTTGGGGAGGTTGGTGCGCATCTGGTCGTTCACGACGATCTCACCACGCTGGCCGAGCTGCAGCCCCAGGGCGGCGGCGTCCACACCGCTCAGCGACGGGCGACGTCCCACGCTCACCAGCACATAGTCGCCTTCGATGCTCGATGCCGCGCCATCCTTCTCCACGTGAATGGTCACGCCGTTGTCGCGCACGTCACCGCCGGTGACCTTGGTCCCGGTGTGGATCTCGAGCCCCTGCTTGCGGAAGATGCGGTCGGCTTCCTTCACCACATCGTCGTCGTTGCCGGGGAGAATGGTGGGCGCGTACTCCACCACCGTCACCTTCGCACCCAGACGACGCCACACCGAGCCGAGCTCGAGGCCGATCACGCCGCCGCCGATGACGATGAGGTGCTTCGGTACTTCGGGGATCTGCAACGCGCCCACGTTCGACAACACGCGCTTCTCGTCAAACGGCAGAAAAGGCAGTTGCACCGGCACCGAGCCGGTGGCGATGATCACGTGCTTCCCCTGCCACGACGTGACCGTGCCGTCGGCGCCCTGCACGTCGATCACGTTGTTCGGCTTGAGCGTGCCGAATCCCTTCGCCCAGGTGATCTTGTGCTTCCGGAAGAGGAACTCGATGCCCTTGGTGTTCTGTCCCACCACATCCGTCTTGCGTGCCATCATGGCCGGCAAATCGATGCTGGCACCGTCCACTTTCACGCCATGCTCGGCGGCGTGCAGCCGCAGCCACTCGTAGTGTTCGCTGGACTGGAGCAGCGCCTTCGAGGGAATGCAGCCGACGGTGACGCAGGTGCCGCCGAGCGTGAGGTCGGCTTCGATGCAGGCCACGGAGAAGCCGAGTTGCGCAGCGCGGATGGCGGCCACGTAGCCGCCCGGGCCACCGCCGAGGACGAGGACGTCGGCGGTTCGGGTCGTTGGGGAGGTCATGCCGCAAAATAGCCGGTGGGGAAACATGGAACTACGGAAGCACTGGGGCTGACGCACGAGGGGGCACCGGGTAACCGTCGAACGCGGATTTGCCGGGAGCATGGCCCTGCATCCGCGGGATGGTCACGAACGATGGCGAGGGCTTGCCGTCCGCCGGTACGCGCCGTGACGGTCGGCGAGAGTTTCCGTTCTTTCAACGACAAACTCCCCGCGGTCGGCGAGGAGTTTGTCGTTTGTCGTGGCAGTCGTCAGTCGTCAGTCAACCGCACCGCCTCAGTACACCAGCATCGCCGCCGGGTCTTCCATCAGTTCCTTGATGCGTACGAGGAAGAGCACGGCCTGCTGACCGTCGATGATACGATGGTCGTAGCTGAGCGCCACGTACATCATGGGGCGGATCTCCACCGCGCCGTCGATCGCCACCGGGCGGTCCTGCGTCTTGTGCAGCCCCAGAATGCCGACCTGCGGATAGTTGATGATCGGCGTGGAGATGAGTGAGCCGAATACGCCGCCATTGGTGATGGTGAAGGTGCCGCC
>DCZC01000094.1 GCA_002331565.1 Gemmatimonas sp. UBA2094 | reverse complement strand
CGCGCCGCAGTGCCCCCAGCCCCTCCCGGAACGGCCCAGCCGGGAGCAACCGCACCGGATCCGGGAAACGATCGGCGCTCACGAGCACCACATTCGCCACGCGCGCCGCCCGCCGATGCTGAAACGCATCGTCGAGCACGGCGCAGTCGGCGCCACGGCCCGACGCCTCGCCCAGCGCCGCGACCCGATCGGCGTTGAGCACCACGGGGAGTCCCGGTGTGAGCAACCGGTGCACGCGCCACTCGTCGTCGCCGTATCCGCGGAGCACGAGCGCCGGATGGGCACCCAGATCCCGCAGGCACTGCGCGAACCACGAGGCGACCGGTGTCTTCCCCGAGCCGCCCACCGTGAGATTTCCCACGGACAACGCGGGGATTGCCGCGAGCGCGCGCTGTGCGTCCAATCGCCGATTGCGGCCGCGCACGATGGCCCCGAACACGGTGGACAGGGGCGACAATCCGAGGCGAATCGCGGCCGCGGCTGCGCCGGCGTCGTACCATACCCATTCGGCGACCCCGCGGAGCATCACGCGCGCTCCGCGGTGGCTCCATCGGCGCCACCGCCGTGGGCGAGCTGCCCAACCCGCGCCAAATCGTTCATCATGTACTGCGCAAACTCCGCTGTCCGATCGGCCGCGTCGCGAATGTGCTCGTCTTCCACACGGCGAGGCGTACCGAACAACACCGTGATCCGTGCGAACGGCTTGGGAATTTCGAACGCATCCCAGCTGCGCAGGGTCCATTTGCGATCGACGTGACCGGTGATGGTCACGATCGGGACCTCCGCACGGTTCGCGAGCATCAGCGCACCGGGCGCGAAGGAGTGGCGGGGGCCACGCGGGCCGTCCGGTGTGAACGCCATGTCGGTGCCCTGCTTCACCACCTTGACCGACTCGAGCAGGGCACGGGTGCCGCCGCGCGACGATGATCCGCGCACACCAAAGTTGCCGAACAGTGCCACGATGCGCGCAATGATTTCGCCATCCCGGTGTTCGCTGATGATCACCCCCGTTCGGACATTGTGCGCCCAAAGCAAAGGCAGCATCTGTCCGTGCCAGAGCGTGTACACGACCGGTTGCGTGCCCTTTGGCCGGCCGTTCAGCCACTCGCGACCGTGCACGCGTACCCGCCAGGTCAGCCCGAGCAGACGCATCACCACGCCGCCCAGCTTGATGGCCGCCCGCGTGCGCCAGTCGAGTTGCACCGTCGCCCATTCCGATCGCGGTGCCGGTGCCGTGGTGCTCATGCGCCCGCCATGCCGATGATCATCTCGGCGACGCGACGCGACGCCCCGGGCTCACCCAGGCGGCTGCGCACTTCGCCGAGGGCGGCCAGCGCCGTCTCACGCGCAGCGGAGTCGTAATCAAGCAACGGCAACAGTGCAGCGGCCACCTCGTCCGGCACGAACCGCTGCTGCACGAATTCCTTCGACACCTCCCGCCCGGCGACGACATTCACCAGCCCGATGTGGGGAATCTTCACGACGCGTCGTGCAATGGCGTAGGTGATGGGACTCGTCCGATAGCCGATGACGTGCGGCAGTCCTGCCACAGCCGCCTCGAGCGTGTTCGTACCGCTCTTGAGCAGTCCCGCCGTTGCCGCCCGCTGCACCACGAACGGCGCGCCCTGCACGAGCGGGAACGGACACCTGGCCGGTGAGATACTGACGGTGGGGGCCACGCTGACAACGACCTGAACGTCAGGCCGCTGGCGCTGCACCGCGGTGGCCGCGGCGACGAACGGCGTGAGATGCCGAGCGATCTCGGCACGGCGGCTGCCGGGAAACACCGCCAATACCGGCCGGTCGGGGTCGAGCCCGAGTTGCGCGCGCGCCACCGCAGCGTCGGGCAGACTCTGCGCGCGGTCGAGCAGCGGATGACCGACAAAGGTCGCATCGATCCTGTGGCGGCGCAGCAGCGCCTCCTCGAACGGCAGAATCGATGCGGCCTTCGTCACGAGTCGCGCGAGCGTAGGCAGGCGGTCGGCACCCCACGCCCATACCTGCGGCGTGATGTAATACAGGACCGGAACACCGGCGCGGTGCGCCACCTCCGCGACCTTCATGTTGAAGCCGGGATAGTCGAGCAACACCACGAGCCCGACGCGACCACTTTCGATGCGGGCGCGCAGCCGACGCAGCAGGGCCCAGTGCTTCGGGAGGTGCTGCAGCACCTCCACGAAGCCCATTACCGCGAGCGTCCCGACATCGTACAGAATCTCGACGCCGGCACGTTGCATGTGCCCGCCGCCCACACCCACCATGGGCAGTGATGGCGCAATCCCGCGCAGTGCCTCCGCCACTTTGCCGGCATGCAGGTCGCCGGACACTTCGCCGACGACGAACAACACCTCACGCACCGGCAGCCCCGGGGCCCTGCCCCTCACCGGCTTTCATGACCGCGTGCGCCCGCTCGATGGCGCCGACGATGCGGAGTGCCGCTTCGAGGGCGTCGCGCCCCTCCTCGCCGGTTACCGCAACCGGATTGCGCCCCATGACAGCCCCGATGAATTGCGACAGCTCGAGCACCAGCGGCTCGCCTTCCGGCGCAGCGAGGACCACGCGCTCCACGAACTCCTCGAGGGCCCGCGGGGCGCGCGCCAGTTGCATCGGATCGAAGTCGCCACGCAGGCGGAAGAACTCACCCGTCCCGGCCGCGAGATCGAGCGAGAGATACCCGCTGCGCTGAAAGATGCGCAGCTTGCGGAGACGCTCGCGCGACACCCGGCTGGCCGTGATGTTTGCGACGGCGCCGTTCGCGAAGGTCAGCCGGGCGTTCGCGATATCCAGCTGCGGCGTGAGGACCGGGATGCCCATGGCCTGCACGTCGGCAACCGGCGATCCGACCAGCGTGTGCACCAAGTCGAGATCGTGAATCATGAGATCCAGCACCACGGCAACGTCGGAACCGCGTGGATTGAACGGGGCCAGCCGGTCGCTCTCGATGAATCGCGGACCGTCGACGTACGGCATTGCGGCGCGTACTGCGCGATTGAAGCGCTCAACATGGCCAACCTGCAAGATCACACCGGCGTCCCGCGCCATGGCCAGCAGCTCGTCGGCCTCGGCAAGCGTCACCGTGAACGGCTTCTCCACGAACACATGCTTGCCCCGCGCCAGCGCCGCCGAGGCGACGGCATGATGCGCCGTCGTTGGCACGACGATCGAGAGCGCGTCGACCTCGTCGAGCAGGCGATCGAGCGAGGGGTAGGCCGTCACCTGATACTGTGAGGCGACCTGCGACGCGCGCCCGGGATTCTCGTCGACGAATCCGGCGAAGCGTTCACCGCACAGATCACGCAGAATGCGAACATGGTGTACGCCGAGGCCGCCGGCGCCCACGACGCCAACGCGCGGAGCGCCGGCCCGGGAAAACAGCTGCTGTTCCGCTGTGATCGGCATGGTTCAGAACCCGACGCCGCGCTGACTTGCCTCGATGAATTCGAGGAAGTGCTGCACGTCCGGAATGAGCTCGAGTTCGGCGCGCGCCTTCTCCACCCCCTGCGACAGATTGAGATCGGAGCGGAAGCAAAACCGGTACGCCTTTTTCAGCTCACGCACGACGGACTCCTCGAATCCGCTTCGCTGCAGCCCCACGGAGTTGAGGCCGAACAATTTGATCGGATTGCCCACGGCCCGCACGCACGGTGGTACGTCCTGCGTGACGCGCGAGCAGCCGCCAATGAACGCGTGACGACCGACGCGCACGAACTGGTGCACGGCGCAGAGGCCGGAAATGATGGCGCGGTCTTCCACCTGCACGTGACCGGCCAACTGCGTCCCGTTGGAAATGATGATGTGATCCCCGAGCTGGCAGTCGTGCGCGAGGTGCACGTAGCTCATGAGGAAGCAGTGGCGACCCACACGCGTGGTGACCGAGTGCGCCGTACCGCGGTTGATCGTGGCGTATTCACGGATGGTGGTATCATCTCCGATTTCCACCCACGTTTCTTCGCCGCGGAACTTGAGATCCTGCGGATCGCCCCCGAGGATGGCGCCGATGCCGACCGACACGCGCTCACCGAGGCGCACGTTCCGCTCGAGTGTGGCGCGCGCACCGATCCGCGCGCCGTCGGCCACTTGGCAATTCGGCCCCACGATGGCCCATGGGCCGATCTCCACGTCACGCCCGATCTGCGCCGTGGCATCGATGTTCGCCGTGGCGTGCACGCGAGTACCGCCAAGGGTCTCCGGATTGGCACTCATCGATCGCGCACCATCGCGGCCATCTCGGCTTCCGTCACCACCTGACCATCCACGTAGGCTACACCCTTCATCTTGCACATCGTGCCGCGCCTCTGCGTGACTTCGAGTTCCAGACGCAGTTGATCCCCCGGCTTCACCGGACGGCGGAACTTCACGTTGTCGAGCGACATGAAGTACACGACTTTCGTGGAGGGATCCTCGATGGTGCGCATGAGCAGCATGCCGCCGACCTGCGCCATCGCCTCGATGATGAGTACCCCCGGCATGATGGGATGTCCCGGGAAGTGCCCCTGGAAGAACGGCTCGTTGATGGAGACGTTCTTGAGGCCCACGATCCGCCTGCCCTCCTCGATCTCCAGAATGCGATCGACGAGCAGGAACGGATAGCGATGCGGCAGGACCTGCAGAATGTCTTCGACGGTGTACACGGCGGGTTCCTTGATGGCGTGTTGAACGAGAGCTCGCACCAGTGCCACCGTGCCGCGATGGCTGGGCTTGTGAGCGACGATGCGGGCCCGCACGCGCGCGCCCGCCAGGAGGAGATCCCCGACGCAGTCGAGGGCCTTGTGGCGAACGAATTCGTCCGCCCACCGCAACGAGGTATCCACCAGCCCCTGGGCGTCCAGCACGATCGCGTTGGCCGTGGAGGCTCCCTGAATCAGGCCTTTCGCGCGCAAGGCGTCCACTTCGTGCACGAAGCCGAAGGTGCGGGCCGCCGACAGCTCCCGGCGGAACGTGTCCGGCGTCACCATGTACCGTCCACGCTGCTCACCGATGAGTGGATGCGGAAAGTCGATGGCCACGTCGAGTCCGAAACCGAAGCACGGATGGGCCTCGTACACGCTGTCGCCCTCGACCACGCGAATGGACTTGCGCAGGACCAGCCAGTCGGGGCGGCCGGCGTTCATCGCAAAACCGGCCACATCGAGCGCTTCGACGAAGGCGGCTGCGCTGCCGTCCATGATCGGCGGTTCGGGCCCATCCATCTCGATGATCAGGTCGTCGATCTCGAGCGCGCCGACGGCGGCGAGCACGTGTTCGACGGTGTGCAACGCCGCGGCGCCGGTGCCGAGCTGCGTGCGTCGTTCGGCCTCTACCGCCACATCGACGCGCGCCGGAATGGGCGCCGTGCCGGGCAAATCGACCCGATGAAACACGATGCCCGTGCCCGCGGGCGCCGGCCTGAACACCAGGCGGCACGGCCGCCCCAGGTGAAGTCCGATCCCTTCGACCGCCGCCTCGTCCGCGAGTGTGCGACGGCCAGCGCC
>DCZC01000026.1:8941-11387 GCA_002331565.1 Gemmatimonas sp. UBA2094 | reverse complement strand
TTCCTGCGCTGCATCCAGTGTGGTTCGAAGGCGCTGGTCGCCTCCTCACAGTGCCCCAAGTGCGCACACCCTTTCAATCTCCTCGACGCTCGCGGTGAGCGCGCGAAGTTGAAGCGGTGCCGTTCGTGTGGCATCGTGCATCGCGCGGATAGGCTGTGTCATTGGTGCGGTGAGGTAAAGGGCATGAGCCTGCCGCAGTGGCCGTCCCTGCGGGTCGACAGCCGCCTGTGGCGTACCGCCGCGGCCGTGGCGTTGATGACGACGGTCGCCGGTGGCGTGTGGCGCTTTGCGCCGCAGTCGAAGCTCGAGGCCAATACGGCGCGCACGCCGGCGAACGTTGCGACGATGTTGTCGGTGTCCGACGACGTGCGGCCGCACGAGGCGACTGGTGAGCAGCGAAGCATGCCGGCCGCGCCCGCGGCGGTAACTGCCGGTGCGACGACGGCTGTGTTGCCGGCGGCCGCGCTGCCGGTTGACGGTGTCGCCACCGAGATTCGCTGGACGCCCGCGGTGGCCCGTACCTGGGTCAATGTCCGCGCCGATGCCAGTCGAGGCGGACAGGTCGTGGGTGTGATCAAGCCGGCGGCGCGGGCCATGCTGGGGACGGACCGTGCGGGGTGGCGTCAGGTGCGCTCCCCCGACATCAGCGGCTGGGTCGATCCGCGACTGTTCGAGGCGGACAGCCTGCGCACCCGCGGCGGCCTCTAAGCACACACGGCGCGGCGAAGTTCAGCCGGGTGCGGGATTGCCGGACCTCGGTGTCGGGTTCCCGTGCGGAAACTCCGCACCTTCCCCGACTCCGCAGCGGGCCGAAAGCGACGAAGCTCATTGTACCATGAAGTTTGCTTCGTCCTCTTTCCGGACCTTCCATGCTCTCAGTCACCGCTGAACATGCCGTGCGTGCCGTGTTGCTCCTTGCGCGTTACAACGGCGCCAAGGCCCTGTCGGCCGACGCCATTGCCGCCGAACTCGGAGCCCCGCGCAATTATCTCGCGAAGACGCTGAACGCCCTCGCCAAGGAAGGCGTCGTGCACAGCGCCCGTGGTGCGGCGGGCGGTTTCACCTTGGCCGTCGCTCCCGAGCACCTGACGCTGGCCCGCATCATCGCGCCGTTCGACGATCACGCGCGCACGCCGGCGTGTCTGCTCCGCAATCGGGCCTGCGATGCGCTCAACCCGTGTGCATTGCATGCCCGCTGGAATGCCATCGTCGGGCACGCGGCCGCCAGGTTTCAGCAGACCACTATCGCGGACCTTCTGGTGGACGCCGGCCCGCTCCGCTCGTATTCCCCGTCACCAGGCATGTTGGTCGATTTCGCCGCGTCGCGTCCGCAGGTGGCGGTTCTGCACGCCTGATCGCCGAGCGCGCGCGTCTCCCACCACGAGCCGGCCTGCGGCGGGCCATTGAAGGCGGCCTGTCCCGACGCTACCCTGTGGCATGCGTACGTCCGAAGACTGGCGCTCCGGGCTGCCACATCTATTGCCCGCCGGCGGCTGGCGCACTCGCTTCGCGCCGGCGCCCACCGGGTATCTGCACCTCGGACACCTGGTGAATGCGCTGCACGTGTGGGGGATCGCCCGCGCCTTCGGCGGTACCGTGGTGCTGCGCATCGAGGACCACGATCGCACACGCTGTCGACCCGAGTACGAGCACGCCCTGCTCGACGACCTCGAGTGGCTCGGGTTCACGCCCGACGTCTACGACGTGCCGTCGTTTCGCGCCGACACCGAAAGGCATCCGGCGCGGCAATCCAATCAGGATGCGCGCTACGGCGCTGCGCTCGACCGCCTCTCGGCGTGTGGCCTCGTGTATCCATGTCGGTGCACACGGCGCGACATCGCGCAGCTGGTGCCCCATTCACCCGGGGAGGAAGCGCGCTATCCCGGCACCTGCCGCGACGCGATGGTGCCGACGGCGGAGACGTTCGCGCGACGCGTGAGGGTGTCCGACGAGTGCATCCGGTTCCATGATCTCCGCCTCGGCGCCCTTGAGCAGAGGCCGCAGCAGCAGGGCGGCGACCTGCTCGTGCGCGACCGCCATGCGCAGTGGACCTACCAGTTTGCCGTCGTGGTGGACGACATGGCGCACGACATCGACGTCGTGATTCGCGGCGAAGACCTGTTGCCGAGCACAGGGCGGCAATTGCAGCTGGCCGCGCGGCTGGGCCGCACGCGTCCCCTGCGCTTTCTGCACCACACCCTGCTTGTGCATCCGGACGGTAGCAAGTTGAGCAAGGCGACGCACGACACGTCGCTGCGGGACCTGCGGGCTGGGGGCGCAACCGCCGCGCGTCTGCTGGCCGAAGCGGCACGCCGGGCAGGGCTGAGCGACGTCGAGACGATCGAATCGCGCGACGTCGCGTCGCTGTTCGCCGGCAACTGAGCGCTGACGACCGAAAACTGAAAGCTCCCCGCGAGATCACGTGATCGTCGGGGGGAGCTTTCAG
>DCZC01000026.1:0-8690 GCA_002331565.1 Gemmatimonas sp. UBA2094 | reverse complement strand
CTTCCTCACTTCGCGCCGAGCAGTCCCATGACCACCAGCAGCACCCACTGCGGGCCCTTGTAGCCGTCGGTGCGGTCGTCGTAGGACTCGTCGAGTGAGTGTGCCCCGCGCCCCACACCGCCGCCGTCGAGCGTCACCGCAGGAATGCGCAGGTTCATCGGGATGTTCGCGTCGGTGCTCGAAATGGTGAGCGGTGCGTACACGTTCATCGTGCGCGCCCCCGCCAACGACGTGCGCACGATGAAGGTCGTATCCGGCGTGGTGCCAGCCGGACGCAGCCCCATCGTGTCCACCACGAGCGTGAGCGCCGCATTGCTCTTCGGCCAGCGCGCCTTCTCTTCCGTTACGGCGTCGCGCAGTGCCTTCTGCAGCCGCGCATCGATCTCGGCAAGTGCCGCTGCCGTTTCGCTGCGCAGGTCCACTTCCATGATGGCTTCGAAGGGAATGGAGTTGACCGAGGTGCCGCCCGACACGATGCCCACGTTGAAGGTGACCTTGGGAGTCGTGGTCGCCTCGAGATCGGCGATTTTTGCGATCGCCCGGCCCATGGCATGCATCGGGTTGGGCATGCCGAACGCGCCATAGCTGTGGCCGCCGGGGCCCTTGTAGTGCACGCGGTAGCGGTTGCTGCCCACGCCGCCGTTGGTCACACCGAAGCCGGTGCCGTCGACCGAGATGAACATGTCGATGGAGTCGCGCATCGGCCCACCGAAGATCGCCCGCATACCGCGCAGGTTGCCCGGACCCTCCTCACCCACGTTCCCCACCACCAGCAGCTTGCCGCTGAACGGGATCTTCTGGGTGATGACCTGACGGGCGACCGACAACACCACCGCGAGGCCGCGGCAATCGTCACCGATGCCGGGGGCGATGAGCTTGGTCCCTTCGCGCTTGACGCGCACGTCGGTGCCTTCGGGGAATACCGTGTCGAGGTGACCGGCCAGCATGAGCGTGGGGCCGGGCTTCGCCCCGCGGATCTCACCGATCACGTTGCCTTCCTTGTCGATGCGCACGTTCTGCACACCGAGCTCGCGGAACCGCTTGGCGTATTCGGCCGCGCGCGCCTGTTCCTTGAACGGCGGCGCCGGAATTTGACAGATGGACGCCTGCTGATCGAGCGTCCAGGCATTGTCGCTCTGGAGCGCGCTGAAGGCGGCGGCAACGGTGGGGTGCTTCGCCAGCTTGTCCATGCTCGCTTCGAGCGGCGTGGGCTTGGCCGGCGTGGCCTGGGCGGCGACAGAGGCGGGCGCCGCGGCGAGAAGGGAAACGCACAACGCCGGGAACATGCCCCCGGCGTTGAACGCGGTACGGGTGGGACGCATGACGGTCAGCTCGTGATCGTGATGGTACCGGCGGACGTGTTGGAGGTCACCTTGAACTCGAACAGGCCGGAGGTACGCTCACCGCCGGTCCACGCGCCGTTGGCATTGAACGTCGCGCCATGATTGGGACAACGGAAGCCCGACCCGCTGATATTGACGGTGGTTCCCTGATGCGGGCACACCAGGGAGTAGGCCCGATAGGTGCTGGCGTCTGAGCGTACTACAGCCACCGGGGTACCCGAGGTGGTCACGCGGGCGATGCCGCCCACGGTCGCGAGCGCCGGGAAGTTGGCCAGCGTGACCGTGAGGTTGGCGTTACCCGGCGAGGTCGGGGAGCCCCCGTCGCCGCCGCAGGCCGCGAGGAAGGCCCCTACGGCTGCCAGGGCACCGCTGGCGACGAAGTCACGCCGGGAACAGGACGAACAATCCGACATCGAAAGGCTCCGGGTTCGCAGAGGGGAGGTCAGGCTTTGATGAGTGCCGCGGCCCAGCGCGCGGGATCGGTATCGCTTTCGAACGCGATATCGGGGTCGACGGTGATCGTAGAGCCGTCGCGGCTGATCTGCAGCCGGTCCATGTTGCGGGTGGCGCGGCCGCTGATGAACGTGCCGTTGGGCTGGTACTTGGATTTGTGGCGCGGGCACTGGAACCCCGCATTCTTCGGTAACACCTTGAGCGCGGTGTTCTGATGCGGACACGAGAGCGCGAAGGCGTACACGTCGCCGGCACTCCGGCACAGGATCACCTCGTTGGCGGTGTCGATGGACACGCCGTCCGCTGCCGGTAGCGCGTACTTCACCGGTCCGCGGCCACCGCGGCGCGGCTCGAGGGCGGCGACCTCGCGTACCGGGCCCAAGAGCGCGAGCCCGGCCAAGGCAGCCCCCGCGCTGAACGTCTGGCGCAGGAACTCGCGACGGGCGCTGCACGAGCCGCACGGTGACGATGACTCGTCTGAATGCACGAACGTCTCCCCTCGATCAGTAGGCGTGGAACCGCGTCAGATGTTGGCGACCACCACGCCCAGCACGACGATGGTGCACCAGCCAAGCACGCTCACCCACGCGTGGGTGCGCAGCGATTGATAGGGCTCCGTCACGTCGGGACCGGCGACCGCCAATTCCACGGTGTTGCGGGCGCTGGCGAGCAACCGGGCTTCGGTGGAGCGCATGCGGGCGCCGTTGAGCATCAACACCGCGAGCGTGGCCATCTTTGCCCAGTACACCGGCGACCCCCAGAACGTGCCGACGTCGGCGGTGAACAGCGCCACGCCGCTCAGGTTGGTGATCACCAGCGCGGCAATCACGATGCGGTGCGTCGCATGCAAGTCGGTTGCCGCCGCCAGATACGCGTCGCTGCGGCTGGGCCTGGACCGCAGCACCTGCCGGTCGGCGCCGAGGGCGATGCCGCCCCCCACGAAGAGCGCGAGCACGTGCATGGCGATCATCGCCGTCGGGAGCCAGGTGCTCGCCGAGTAATAGTCGGCCCACGGCTGCGTGAGCGTGGTGAGAGTCTCCAGCATAACGTCAGTTCTTGACGAGCATCAGCAGCCAACTGGCGGTGGACAGGCTCATGGAGCCGACCGCCACGTTGCGGTGCAACCGACGCTTGTCGCCATTCTCCTCGGCCTCTTCGGCGATGCTGCCGGCGTACGCGAAACCGCCGCTGGCGGCGAGGAAGAGCGCGCTGTGCACGAGCCGCCGTGTGCGCCCGTTCGGGTCTTTGCGCCCTTCCCACAGGTTCCACGAGCCCGTCACAAGGTTCGCACCAAACAGCGCGGCCGTCCCGCCCGCCGCCAAAGGGTGAATCGACTTCGCCCATTCGGGCGCATCCGAGCCCTTCTCGAGCAGTTGGTTGCCCGACGCGTACGACACGGCAAACAACGGTAGCATCGCCCAGCTCAGCGTCTTGTGGATCGTCACGCGCGTGGCGTACCCGTCGCTGTAAGTCACGGATTTGCGGCGCGGCCGCACGGTGTCCGCGCTGGTCACGGGCAGTGAAAGCGCCACGGGCGCGACGAGCGGCCCCTGAACGAGGGGGCGCGGGGTACTGTCGGCGGGAGCGGCGGCAAGCAGAGCTGCCGTGAGGAGGACCGGCACGAGCGACATGGAACGTCTCCGGAGCGGACGGAAAGCAGGAATCGATCTGGTGAGGTCGGTACCGCTGATAAATGTACGCCCGTTAGATGAACCGCGGATGACGGACACACGCGTGAACCCGCCAGGGGCGGTGCTCCCTACCTGTGACATCACGCGCGGCGCGATGATTCGTTCCACTCCCGGGACTATGGTGCGTTACATTCGATAGGCATGTCTGGGCCGACGAGAGTTTCCCACCGATGGACGCGCGCCCGCGTCGTGACCGCCGTCACCGCGACGGCGCTGGCTGGGATCGTGCCGGCGGGAGCACTCACGGCACAGCGGGCCGCCCGCTGCGAACCGGCGGCGCGTATCCGGACCGTGGCGTTCGAGGGCAGTCCACAGTTCGATGGGCTGACCATGGCCATGACCGTCATGACCCGGCAACCAGGTTTCGCCAAACGGATTCTCCGGCTCGGCACGGCCCCGTGCGTCGACACGCTCGAAGTGCGCCGCGATGCACTGCGCCTCGCCATTCTCCACCGACAAGCCGGGTGGTTTCAGGCCACTGTGGCCGCGAACATCGCCCGGGCGTCCGACGGCACGCGCGTGCGTTTCGTGGTCACACCGGGGCGCGAGGCCATCCTCGACACGGTGATCGTGCAGGGGATGCCGACGCCATCCGACGGCCGGCGCCCGTACGAGCAGCCGCTTCACGCGCTCGAGGACAAGCGGTTCGATCGAACGCGGGTAGACACCACGGTGTCATTGGTGGTGGCGCGGTTGCGCGATGCGGGCTTTGCGCGCGCCTCGATCCCGGTGACCCGGATCACCATCGACAGCGCCTCCGCGCAGGTGCGGCTCGAGCTCGCCTTCAACAGCGGGCCGCGCCTGCGCATCGGCACCATACAGGTGAGTGTACGGCCCGTCACCCCCGGCCGTCCCCGTGTCGACTCGGCCGATGTCGCACGCCTCGTGCACATCGACGCCGGTGAACCGTTTCGCGCGTCGGCGCTGCTCGATGCGCAACGGACGCTCTACCGAAGCGAGGCCTTTCGCCTCGTGCTCATGGACACCGTGTCGCCGCCGGCACACGCCGACAGCCTGATCGACCTCCGCATCGCCGTCGCCGAAGCGCGCACGCGCAGTGCCCGCGTCGGACTCGGCTGGGCCACGCAGGACTGCATCCGCGCGCAGGGGCGCATCAATGATCGCGGCTTCCTCGGGGTGGGCCGTCGCGTCGAACTCTCCGTTCGCGCCTCCAAGCTCGGCCTTGGCGCGCCCGCCGGCTTCGCCCCCGCTCTCTGTTCACCGGCGCTGCGCGACGATCCGTTCAGCCAGCGGGTGAACTACTACGTGGGGAGCACGCTCACCAATACGCGCCTGTTCGGGCTACCGGTGGTGCCGTTGGTCTCGGTATACAGTGAACGCCGCGGCGAACCGTACGCCTTCCTGCGCGAAACGTCGGTGGGTGCGTTGGCCGAACTGTCGCGGCAGTTCAGCACGCGCACGGGGGGGACCGCCGGGTTCCAGTACGAGAATGGCAAGACCACTACCGACCCGGTGGTGTCGTGCACGAGGTTCGGCCTGTGTCGACCCGAGGAGCTGGTGCTGTCGGCGTTCGGGCGCGGCGTGGGTATCGTGAGCACGTCGATGTCCCATGATCGCACGAATGATCTCACCAACCCGTCGCGCGGCTGGCGGGTCAGGGGCGAGGTGCGGGTGGGGGAGACCGTATCCGAACTCGTGAGCACCGTCCGGTTCACCCGCACCACCGGCGAGTGGGCGGGCTTCGGCCGCTTGCTCGGTGGGGTAATCGGCGGACGCGTGCAGGCCGCCGGTGCCTTCGCCCCCGGGGCAGAACTCGTCGATGGCACGCCGCTCATTCCGCAGCAGGAGCGCCTGTTCGTGGGCGGTCAGAACTCGGTGCGCGGCTATCAGCAGAATCTGTTGGGCGCCGTGGACTACGTCGTGACCAAGGTGCAGCGGGCCGGCGCGGGTGGGTCGGAGTACGTGGCCGTCGCCAACGCCGACGGACGCGCCGTTCCCCGTGGAGGCACGGCGATGCTCGTGGGCAACATCGAGTGGCGCCGCAGCTTCCGCTTCGTGGCCGAGCAGCTGCAATTCGCCGCCTTCCTGGATGCCGGTACACTCTGGGAGACCCGTTCCGATCGTTTCCGCTGGTCGTCGATGCGCTACACGCCCGGCTGGGGAGTGCGCGTTGTCACGCCGCTTGGCCCGTTCCGGATGGACATCGGCTATCGCCCCTACGGCGCGCGCGCCGGTCGCGCGTTGTACTTCTCGCCGAGCACCGACGCGTCGGGCTCGGGCATCTACTGCGCGAGTCCACGCGTGGCCAACGCCGTGGGCGATTACACGAGCGTCTTCTCCTGCCCGGCGACGTTCACGCCGCCGCCGTCGGGGAGCATCCTGTCGCGCCTCGTGTTCCACTTCGGCCTGGGGCAGGCCTTCTGATGGTGCGCGCCATGACTCCGCGGCCACGGCGGATCTGGTGGGTGGCTGCCATCGTGCTTGGCTTGGGCGGCGGCATCAGCCTTGGTTATCTCGTGGTCACGCGTACGGAGACTGGTCGCGGTTGGCTGCTGTCCGTACTCATTAATCGCGCCAACCGCGTATTCGGTGGACGTGGCGCGCTGCGGGTTGGCACGTTGCGCGAGATCAGCTCCGGACACGTGGTCGCCGAGGACGTCACGTTGATGGATACGGCCGGCGTACCGGTGGTGACTGCCAGGCGCGTGACGGGGGCGCTGAACGTTCGTGATCTCCTCGGGCGCGTCATTCACATCCGGCGCCTCGCGCTCTCCGGCGTGAGCATGACACTGCGACAGGAAGCGCCCGGGCGCACATGGAATCTCGTCCACATCATCGCCGGCGATACGACCGCGAGCGTGCCGCACACTGGGGTGCGCTTCGGTGACGATGTGCGCATCGACGCGCTGCGGCTCGATGACGCGGTCGTCACGACACGCGCACCGTGGTCGCCGCACCCGGTGTTCACCGGTACGGCGCGGGACAGCGTCATCGCCGTGCGCGACAGCCTGCACGACATCGAACGCCTCGCCGACGGGCGCCTGTTCGAGCGCCGTCGTATGTCGTTGGAGGTCGCACGCGCGCACGACGTGGTGATCGTCGACGTGCTGAAGCGCCCCGCGTCATTGCAGCTCGACACGCTGCGCGGTGTGCTCTCCGATCCACCGGTACGCGTTCGCCAGGCGCGCGGGCTCGTGTCGTGGACGGGCGATTCGCTCATGCTCGACCTGCGCGACGTGCAACTCCCCGACTCGCGGGGCACGGCGGTCGGTACGGTAGCCTGGAACCAGCCGGGCCCGGTGCGATTCGACGTGTTGGTGAAGGCCGACGCCGGGCTGAGCGACCTGCAGTGGATTTGGGATGTCCTGCCGCGCGAGGGGCGTGGCACGGCCACGGTGCGCATGCGTACCCTCGCCGATGCCTACGACGCCGAGTACGCGTTGAGCGGGATGGACGTGCAGAGCGGGGGATCCCGCGTGCGCGGAGACATCGCCGTCACGGTGCGTCCGGCCGACCTGCTGCTACACGGGGTCGACCTGCGGTTCACGCCCCTGCGGAGTGGGCTCGCGCGCCGTTTGAGTTACGACGCGCTGCCGGCCGCGATACGCGGCGTGTTCAGCGGCCGGCTGGTGGCGCGAGCCGGCGGGTCGCTCACGGCCTTTCGCGTGGACACGCTCGACGCGCGCTTCGTCGATGCAACGGTCCGCGGCGGTGATGCCGTGTCGAGTGTCCGTCTCGCCGGGATGCTCGGGTTCGGGGCGCGCCCCCGGGCGTGGAACCTGTCGGCCGGTAATGCCCGCGTCGACCTCCGCTCCGTGCGCGCACTGGCACCCACGGCCCCCGACGTCGACGGTGTGCTGAGCGGGTCGGTCATGGTGCGCAGTGCCGATCTTGCTGCGGCGGATTTCCGGTCCATCGATGTCGCGTGGACGGACCGGGCGGGCAATACGAGTGCCGTGCGCGGCGCGGCGCGTGTGCGTTATGCGGGGCCTACGCCCGAGGTGCACGCGTCGCTGGTTGTCGATCCACTCTCCATGTCCGCACTGGCGCGCATCGATTCCACGCTCCCGCTGCGCTCCCGCGTCGCGGGTACCGTGGTGCTGGACGGCACCATGGACGGGCTCACGTGGCGAGGGCGTCTGCTGGCGCTGGAGGATGCGGCGGCGCGACTCGTACTCGATTCGGCGGGGGCTCCGGTGGGCGCGTCGTTGTTGCTCGACGGTACGGCCTCGGTCACCAAGCGCGAGTGGCGCGGCTCGGCCGAAGGCACTGTGTCGGCGTTCGACGTGCGCGCGTGGCTTGGGCGCACGTCCATGCCGTCGACGGCAATCGACGGCACCCTGCGCCTCGCCGCCCGCGGTCCGCTCGACACGCTCGGTATGTCCCGCCGCGATTCGGCGTCAGTCTGGATGGTGGAGGGTGGTGGCGACGTGTCGCTTACCCAACGCGAAGGGGCGGGGCGTCTGGCCTTCGAAGTGATCGCCGGTGCGACGCTCGGCCGTGAGAAGCTGGTCGTCGATTCGGTGCTCGGTCGGTTCGGTGGCGCGCTGTTGGACGCCCGCGGCGCTCTGGCGCGCGACACCCTCGCCGTGGATACGCTGCAGATCTCCGTACGAGCCGATTCGCTCGCCGCGGTGCGCCGGCAGTTGCAACGCCTCGCCGACATGATGCAACCGGTCGATACGGCACTGGCGCAGTCATGGCGTTCGTTCGTGGCCGACACACTCACTGGCGACGCTTCGCTGTCCGGCTATCTGTACGGGAGTCTTGGCAAAGCCGACGCCACGATCGCGCTGGGTGGCCGCGACCTGCAGGTGGGCGCCATCCGTGTGGGCCGCGTGTTCGGGTCGGCACGTGCGACCGATGTGCTTCGCCGCCCCTCCTTCGAGGGCACGGCCAACGCCGACGACGTCACGGGCGTGGGCGCCGTGCGTATCCGTTCGGCGACGTTCCGTGTGGCCGAGGCGACCCCCGACAGTGGGGTGCTCGTTCTCGACGTGAGTTCCGATGAAGAGGCGCACCTCGTCGTGCGCGGCGCGTACGCGGCCCAGAGCGGCGCCACGGCCGTGCGGGTGGACTCACTGCGCTTGGCCTACGACAGTGTCACCTGGCGCTCGGCGCAATCGGCGCTGCTGGTCGCCGACAGCGCCGGCTTCCGCATGACGCCCATCGAGCTGCGTTCGACGGCGGGCGGCGTGTTGGCGGTGCGCGCGGAGGTTCCGCGCCGTGGAGCGGTGCAGGG
>DCZC01000222.1:6330-6972 GCA_002331565.1 Gemmatimonas sp. UBA2094 | reverse complement strand
TCGAGAACATCGACTTCCCCTTGGCGAGCTGCCGGCCCACAGCGCTCTTGCCCTTGGCGTATTGCTCGGACACCGACTGCTTGGCCTTCTGCACATCGAAGGACAGCATCGTGCCGCCGCCGGCGAAGTGCGCCACGAACACGCGTCCCACAGCGTACGTGGCCGCGGCGCCGAAGAGCGACATCGAGACCGACGCCATCGCCTGGCCCACGATCGGGATGACACGCAGCACCTGGACGGCGCCACGCGACTTCGCCAGCGATGCCGCGGTCAAGCCACCCAGCAGGGCGGCGACCGTGCTCTTGCCCCACTCGTCGGTGAAGTCGGCGCCGAAGTGCTTCGCGATGTCCTGCAGCATGGCGAGGTTCACCGCCGCGAGAGCGGCCACGTCGACCACGGGAACGGGGACCAGACCGGCTCCGGCCGCGTACAGCGTGTACTTGCTGACGATGGTGTTCGCGGCTTCGGTGTTGTCGGACATCACGGCTCCCAAAAATGTGGATCCCAGCACACGGCGTACTCACTCGGAGTCGCTCGGCGATGCTGAGTGGGGATATAGTACCACTCCCCGACAAAACCCGTCAACTCGCCTCTGCGCCGACGTGCGCCGTGTCCCATGCGTCTGATCCTGATCGACGGGCT
>DCZC01000222.1:4176-6053 GCA_002331565.1 Gemmatimonas sp. UBA2094 | reverse complement strand
CTGGCGCACCCGGTGTTCTCGTTCCGGCACTTGGCGGAGCTTCGCCATCAGGATGGCCGGGAGCTGGCCGAGCGACTGATCGCGGGGTGGCAACGCCTCGACGGGGCGGAGCAAGAGGAGATCGTGATCCTTGACGGCACCCTCCTGAATCTCGGCCTGGGGATGCTGCTCGCCATGCGGACCCCGTTTGATCGCATCTGCCAAACAATGGACGCGATCGCCGCGGCGATCCGGGCCCACGACAGCGCGCTCGTGTACCTCAGCCCCGCGTCCATTCCCCAGCACCTCGTTGCCCTTGGTGCGAACCGGGGCTCGCAGTGGGGCTACGCGATGCACCGTATGCTGGAGCAGAGCCCATTTGCCACCGACTGGCAGCACCGGGCCGGGGCGGGCGCCCCCGTCACGGCCCCGGATGGCGACGGGGTGTCGCCACTGGTGCTGGCCTTCTGGGAGCACCAGCACGCCGTTGTCGGCCAGCTGATGGCCCGATGGCCGCTGGCGGCTGCCACCTATGTCCGACACGGGGCGGATTGGTCGGGGATGCAGGAGCAGGTGGCCACGCTCGTGGCCGCTCCCGGCTGGACCCCCACCCGACCATCGGTGTCGGTGCTGCTGGCGTGCCTCGGAGCCTACCGGGGCGTTCGCTCGGGTCGGCGGGTGACGATCACCACCGATGGCACAACGCTCTACCTGCAGCACGCCGACGGCGTCGTGTCTCGGCTCATTCCCAACGGAGATGACACGTCAGCCGTCGTCGAGGGGCTCCCTGCTGCCGTGCACTTCCACGTGGGGAGCGATCGCTCGATCCTGCAGATGACGACCGCCTTCGACAACGATCGAGTGATCACCGACGAATTCGAGCGGGAGGGCCACGCATGACCACATCGCGGGCCCCCCAGACACTGCTCGACATGCTGCTCGGGCATGTGCGCCGCACCCCCGACAAGCAGTGCTTCACGTTTCTCGAAAACGGTGAAACCCCCTCGGACCGCTGCACCTTTGCCGAGCTCGACCGAGACGCGCGGGCCGTCGCCGCGGCGTTGTCGGCGAAGGCGGAACCGGGAGATCGGGTCTTGCTGCTGTTCCCTCCGGGGCTCGATTTCATCCGCGGGTTCATCGGTTGCCTCTACGCCGGTATGGTGGCGGTCCCCGCCTATCCCCCGCGCAAGAACCGGGGCGCCGAACGGGTGAGCGCCATCGTGGGCGACGCCGACGCACGGGTGGTACTCAGTACCGCCGAAGTGGCCGGAACCCTCCCCGAGATTTCGGGCTCGCAGGGACGGCTGCCGGTCATTGCAGTGGCCGCGACCACCGCCAACGAGGCGATCACGCCGGTGCCTTGGTCGCCCGCGTGGCCCACGCCCGACACGCTGGCATTCCTTCAGTACACCTCGGGATCGACAGGCACCCCCAAGGGGGTGATGGTGTCGCACGCCAATCTCCTGCACAACATCGAATCGATCTGCCTCGCCTTCTCCATGAGCGAGAGGTCGGTTTTCGTGAGTTGGCTCCCCGTGTTTCATGACATGGGGCTGGTCGGCCAAGTCCTCACCCCCCTGTATCTCGGGGCCTCGGTCGTGCTCATGGCCCCCGCGGCGTTCCTCCAGCGCCCGCTACGCTGGCTCGAAGCCGTGTCGACCTACCGCGGCACCATTTCGGGCGCCCCCAACTCGGCGTATGACCTCTGCGTGGCGCGCACCACGCCAGAAGAGCGAGCGCGGCTCGATCTTTCGTCGTGGACCATCGCGTACAACGGCGCCGAGCCGGTGCGCGAGGACACCGTGCGCCGGTTCATCGAGGCGTTTGCCCCCGCGCGCTTTCGCCCGGAGCAGATGCAGCCGACCTACGGCATGGCAGAAACCGTGCTCTTCCTGACG
>DCZC01000222.1:0-3876 GCA_002331565.1 Gemmatimonas sp. UBA2094 | reverse complement strand
GCGTGCGACGAGGGGATCGAGGGAGAGATCTGGGCCTCCAGCCCCGCGATCGCCGCAGGGTATTTCAACAACCCGGCGGCCACGGCTGACGTGTTTGGTGTCGCGCTCGCGCACGAGGATGGCGCCCGCTACTACCGCACCGGCGATCTCGGGATCATGTCCGGCGGGCACCTGTTCGTGACCGGTCGTGAAAAGGACCTGATCATCGTCCGCGGCCGCAACTGCTATCCGCAGGACCTCGAAGCCAGCGCCAGCGAGGCCGTGGCCGGACTCCGGGCGGAGATGTGCATTGCGTTCGGGCTCGACGACGGCCTGCGCGAACAGGTGGTCGTGGTGATCGAGTTACCACGCGAACTGATGCGCGGCGATCATCAGCGCATCATCGATCAGGTACGCGCACGCGTGGCCACCGACCACGATGTGGCGCCGGATGTGGTGGTGCTGGTGAAGACCACCACGCTGCCACGCACGTCGAGCGGCAAAGTGCAGCGGCGGCGGTGCCGGCTCGACTACCAGCAGCAGCAACTCGACGTCGTGGCCCAGTGGCACGCGCACGCGCCGGACGACCCGGCCGCAGCGTCCGATTCGCCCTTTGCGCTGGCGACCCCCTCCCAGGACGCGCTGCGTGCGTGGCTCGTGGAGCAGGTCGCCGCGCTCACGCATCGCGCACCAGCGACCGTCGACGCGCAGGCGCCGCTCAGCCAGTTTGGCTTCGACTCCGTACAGACCGTCGCGCTCGCTGGTGCACTACAGCAGCGGCTCGGCCGCGACCTGCCGGCGACGATCGCGTACGACTACCCCACCATCGACGCGCTGGCCTCACATCTCACCGGGGCGACGGCGCGCATCACCGGTATCGCCGACGGCCGCACCGCTGGCCGCACCGCTGGAGGCGATGACGACGCCATCGCGATCGTGGGCCTCGCGTGCCGGATGCCGGGCGCAGACACCCCCGAGGCCTTCTGGTCGCTGCTGGAGCGGGGCGAGCACGCCATCACGGCCCCGCCCGCCGATCGTGATCCTGCGCTCGGCCTCGGCGGCTATCTCGCCGACGTCGCGCGCTTCGATGCCGCCTGCTTCGGCATCTCGCCGCACGAAGCCGGGCTGATGGATCCGCAGCAGCGGCTGCTGTGCGAAGTCACGTGGGAAGCGCTCGAACGGGCGGGCATGGTGCCGTCGTCGCTCGCAGGCACGCGCACCGGGGTATACGTGGGGGTGAGCGCCGGCGATTACGCGCGGCTGGCCGCGCGCGGTGGACACACGGCCGAAGCCCATGCCGCCACCGGCAACGCCTCCAGCGTCGTGGCCAACCGCCTGTCGTATCTGTTCGATCTGCGAGGCCCGAGCTGGGCGGTGGACACCGCGTGCTCCTCCTCGCTCGTCGCGGTGCACCACGGGTGCGACGCGCTGCGTGCCGGCACGATCGACACCGCACTGGTGGGCGGCGTGAACGTGCAGCTGCTGCCGGACCTCACCACGGCCTTTACGCGTGCGGGGATGCTCTCGCCGGCGCGCCGCTGCCGCACCTTCGATGCGGCCGCCGATGGCTACGTGCGCGGCGAAGGTGCCGTGGTGGTCGTGCTCAAGCGACTCGCCGACGCCCAACGCGACGGTGACACGGTGTGGGCGCTGCTGCGCGGCAGCGCCGTGAATCAGGATGGGCGCACACATGGTCTGACCGCCCCGAATGGTCCGGCACAGACCGCCGTCGTGCGGGAAGCACTGCAACGGGCCGGCGTGACCCCGGCTGCCGTGCAGCTGGTGGAAACACATGGCACCGGCACCGCACTGGGAGATCCGATCGAAGTGCAGGCGCTCGCCGCGGTGCTCGACGCCACCCCGCGATCATCACGCTGCTTCATCACATCGACCAAAGCGAACATCGGCCATCTCGAGGCGGCCGCTGGCCTCGCCGGCCTGTGCAAGGTGGTGCTGGCCCTCCGTCACGGCGTGATTCCGCCGCAACCGGGCGTGGAAACGCTCAATCCGCGGATCACGCTGGGCGAGACGCTGGCCATTCCTTTCGAGGCGCAGCCATGGCCCGCAGGACGCCGCCTTGCCGGCGTGAGCGCCTTCGGGTTTGGCGGCACCAACGTGCACGTGATTGTCGAGGGCGCGCCGTCAACCGAGGTGGTGTCCGTCGAGAGCGCGCGCGACGCCCGCCCCGACCGCTCGGCCCACGCGATACTCGCCCTCAGCGCGCGCACCCCGGCCGCGCTCCGCGCACTGGTGCAGCGCATGATCGGGTGGTTGGAAGCGCAGGGCGACGTTCCGCTGGCCCCGCTGGCACACAGCTGGTGCAGCACACGCGGACTCTGGGCCGAGCGGTTGACCGTGGTCGCCCGCACCACCGCCGAAGCGGTCGATCTGCTCCGTCAGGACGCGGCCCCGCACGGGCGGTTCGCCGGCGCGCTGGGTGACGTCACCCAGCTGTCGCCGGCGGAGCAGGACGCCGCCGCACGCTTTCTGAACGGTGACCTCGTCGACTGGCGCGCGCTGTATCCGTTGGCGGCTCGGCGACCCGATGCCCCGACGTATCCCTTCGAACCGGTACGTCATTGGCTGCCGGCGGCCAACGGATCCACGCGCGACTCGGCTGTCCCCTTGCCGCAGCCCACCGGGATGCCCGCCGAGGGACCATTGGATGACCAACCGCGAGCGGGGGGTATCCGGTTCGGGGTGATGTTCTTTGCGGCAAACGTCGACGCCCTTGCCGCCGACGGGTACCACCTGTTGCTCGACGTGGCGCGCTTCGCCGACGAACAGGGGTTCAGCAGCGTCTGGCTGCCTGAGCGGCACTTCACCCCGTTGGGCGGCGCGTATCCGGCCCCCGCCATCCTGCACGGTGCCCTCGCCATGTGCACGAAACGGGTGCGCCTCCACGCCGGCAGCGTGGTGGCGCCGTTGCATCATCCGGTGCGGATTGCCGAAGACTGGGCGGTCGTGGACCGTCTTTCCAACGGCCGCGCAGGCTTCTCGCTCGCCACGGGCTGGCACCCCGACGACTTCGCCCTCGCCCCCGAGCGATACGCGGATCGACAGGCGGAGTTGCACCGCACGCTGCACACGGTGCGGGCCCTCTGGCGCGGCGAACCGTGGGTGGGAAGCAATGGCCTGGGAGAGCAGACGTCGGTCACCACCCTGCCGCGCCCCGTCCAAACGGAATGCCCGGTATGGATTACGGCGGCGGCCAATCCGGACTCGTTCGAGCGGGCGGGCGCCGCCGGCGCCAACCTCCTCACGCACATGCTGGATCAGGATGTGGACGCGCTGGCGGCCAAGATTGTCCGCTATCGCCGTGCCCGCGCCGCGGCCGGTCTCGACCCCGCCACGGGACAGGTCACGGTCATGATCCACACCTTCGTGGGCGAAGACCGCGAGACGATTCGCGAAGAGGCCCGCGCGCCCTTCTGCCGGTATATCGAGGCCAATCTCGGATTGCTGCGCGGGCTCGCCAAGAGCCGCGGTCAGGAGATCGACCTGTCGACGCTGACAGGGGACGATCGCGCGGAGTTCATCAATTTTCTGTACGATCGATTCGCTGAACAGCGAGGGCTGATCGGCACGCCCGAGTCGTGCCTGCCGTTGGTGCAGCGGCTGGAGGCGATCGGGGTGAACGAAGTGGCCTGTCTGCTGGACTTCGGGCCGGCGCCTTCGCGCGTGCGTGCCTCGTTGACGCATCTGGATCGACTGCGCCGACTCGCCACCGACCGTCCGCTCGACGACCTGTGCTACACGCGCCATTGGAAGGCACCAGACAGCACACGGCCGGCCCTGCCCACGCCGGTGCAGCTCCTCACCGACGCGCCGGCTGGTCCGCTGGCCGAGAGCGTGCGCGCCGCCATCGCGGCGATCGGGGTGGCTGTGTCCGACGAG